>JBFXAN010000031.1:0-50613 GCA_050184225.1 Dehalococcoidia bacterium
CCGTGACCTCGCAGCAAAGCGACGCCGAGAAACTCTCCAAAATCGAGCTGCGGACGAGAAAGGCGCGTGTCCCTGCCGAAAGCCGGTCGAGCACTTCGCTACTCAGATAGTCGACGAGGTAGCGGTGGTCGCCGGCGAACGCTGCGATGAACGCGGAGGTATCCGGCCGGCCCCGCAGCGAGAGCGCCGCCAGGTACAAGCCCGCGGCCCAGCCTTCCGTTCGGTCCGCCAGCCGGGCCAGGTCCGGCGCCGTCAGGTTCAGCGCCAACCGGTCGTTGAGCAGAGTCGCCGCTTCGACTTCGGTGAAGCGCAGCGCGGCAGCGCGCAGCTCGGTGAGATTGCCACGGGCGCGGAGCGCCGCCAGCCCGAGGGGTGGGTCAGATCGAGTGGCGATCACCAGATGAATGTTGGATGGCAGGCGCCGGAGGAAAAACTCGAGCGAGGCATGGCACTCGGCGTTGGTCAACTCATGATAATCATCCAGCACCAACACCAGCGGTTCAGGTAACGACCAGAGCTCATTGAGCAACCCCGGCAGCACCGTGCGTGTCAGGCTCACGCCCGGTCGAGCGAGCGCCGCCTGGCCGGCTTCGAATCCGGTAGGGACGACGCGACGCAGGGCGTGGAGCACGTAGCTCCAGAAGACGACCGGGTCGTTGTCGCCTTCGTCCAACGACAGCCAGGCGGATCGCCGCCCACCGGCACCCTGGGCGCACCATTCCGCCAAGAGCGTCGATTTGCCGAAGCCGGCGGGAGCTGCCACAAGCGTCAGTGGGCGCGCCGCGCCGTCATCGAGCGATCGGAGGAGTTGCGGTCGGGAGACGTGCTCGGGACGCGGCGTGGGCGGATGGAGCTTGGCCTCAAGGAATAGAGGACGGAGGAGTGACGCTGGATCGTCCGCTGCCGCCATGAACGGTCCTTTGCGATATCGGTGCGATCATTCGAAGCCCGTCTTCGCGACCCCGCATGACCCAGAGCAACGCACGCCACCGGCCCGCATGGTAGCAGCGGCGACGCCGACCGGCAACAGGTGAACCCGTCTCACCTGGGTGAAAGGCGAATCCGGGTGATGACAGTTCACCTGACCTCCGTGGACCCTGCTCTGGACAGTCGGAATCCGGCGATGACACTCCTTCAATCGCGGAGGAGTGCAACGACTACGATCAGGAGGTAGATGATGGGGTTCTTCAAACGGCTCTTCGGTGACAAGAAGCAGACAGCGCCGGGTTCGCCACCACAATCGTCGAGCAAACACGGCAATGAGGATCTGCTCAGCACCGTCAACGATGTCGAGTGTCCGCACATAGACCTCGGTCCTCACTGGGACAACGCGGCAGACCTGGGCAACATCGACAAGGCTTCAGGCTACAAGTGCGGCGGGTGCAATCGCCTCTTCAGCATCGAGGAAGCGCGGGTGTTGCGCGAGACCGAAGTCACCCGCCTCACCTGGATGCAGGAGGGCCAACAGTCCACAGCGGCACCGGCGGACGGCCCACCATCGGCGGTGCCGCCGGGTGACGTGCCCTCCGCCCAGAAGCGAGATGGCTGAACGTTCCGAGAGCAGGGTCATTCCCGAGCGTCGCCTGCGTGACACGGCTCACGGTAGACAGCCGGGCCAGCTCGGTTATAATACGATACAGTATCGTATTCATATCGAGGTGCCCGTCATGACCGCGGCTCCAGCGTATACAGAGACGACAACCTATCGGCGACGCTGGTGGACGCTGGCGGTGCTCAGCGTCAGCCTCGTGATCATCGGGCTGGACAACACGATCCTCAACATCGCCCTCCCCACGCTCCAGCGGGAGTTCAATGCGTCGGCCTCCTCATTGCAATGGATGGTCGACGCCTACATCCTCGTCTTTGCCGGTCTGCTGCTGACGATGGGCGCCACCGGCGACCGCTACGGCCGGCGGCTCGCGCTGCAAGCGGGACTCGTCATCTTCGGCCTCGCCAGTCTGTTCGCGGCCTACGCCCAATCCGCTGAACAACTGATCGCCGCGCGGGCGGTGATGGGCATCGGCGGCGCCCTGATCATGCCGTCCACCCTCTCGGTGATCGTCGATGTCTTCCCGCGTGAGGAGCGCGGCAAGGCGATCGGCATCTGGGCGGGCATGGCGGCGGTGGGCATCGCCGTCGGTCCGGTGCTCGGCGGCTGGCTGCTTGAACGCTTCTGGTGGGGGTCCGTCTTCTTCATCAACGTGCCGATCGTGCTCGCCGCCCTCGTTGCCGGGATGTTCTTGGTGCCGGAGAGCCGCGATCCGGAGGCGACCCGCCTCGACCTCCCCGGCGCCGCTCTCTCGATGGGCGCTCTCGCCACGCTGATCTACGCGATCATCGAGGCGCCGGCGAGGGGCTGGCTCGACCCGTTCGTCATCGCCGCGTTCGCGGTCGCCTTCCTCCTCTCCGCCGCCTTCATCCTCTGGGAACTGCGGACCGCGACGCCGATGCTGGACATGCGTCTCTTCACCCGGCGCCGCTTCTCGACCGGGTCGGCGGCGATCGCACTCGCCTTCCTCGCCCTCTTCGGCACGCTCTTCCTGCTCACCCAATACCTCCAGTTCGTGCGCGGCTACTCCGCCTTCGATGCGGGACTACGGCTGACGCCGCTAGCGCTGGGCATGATGGCCGGAGCGGCGAATAGTCACCGTCTCGTCGCCAGATTCGGCAGCAAGCTGGTGATCGCCGGCGGCCTCACCGTGATCGCCCTGACGCTCGTGGCGCTGTCGTTCCTCAGCGCGGACACGCCGTACTGGGTGATCGCCACCGGCCTCGTCTTCCTCGCTCTGGGGATGGCGAACACGATGGCCCCTGCCACCGACGCGGTGATGGGCGCCGTGCCGGAGGCGAAAGCGGGCGTCGGCTCGGCGATGAACGACACCACCCGCCAGGTGGGCGGCGCGCTCGGCGTCGCCCTCCTCGGCTCGCTGGTCAACGCCGCCTACTCCTCCACGATGGCAGACCCCGCGTCGGCACTGCCCCCAGCCGCCGGCGACGCTGCCCGCAATTCGGTCGGCGCTGCGATCCAGGTCGCGGCCCAGGTGGGCGGTCCCGCCGGCGATGCCCTCCGCACCGCGGCGGCCGGCGCCTTCGTCGATGCGCTCGGTGCGGCGCTGCTTGTGGCGGCGGCAGTCTCGTTCGCCGGCGCGCTGCTCGTGCTCCGGTTCATGCCGGCCCGTGATCCGGCCATGCCGATCGATACAACCACAGAGGATCGTTCCGCGGCCGGTGCGCTACAGTGGGGAGCAGAGGGACGCGAGGCCCCGTCTGCACGATGACTGCTGAAATCGAAACGGCAGATCCCGCTCCGCGGGCGCCCGGGCGCCCGCGGAGCGCCGCCGCCGACCGCCGGATCCTCGATGCCGCGCTCCGCTTGTTGCTGGAGGTGGGCTATACCGGACTCTCTCTCGAAGGCGTCGCCGCCGCTGCCGGCGTCGGCAAGACGACGATCTACCGCCGTTACCACGACAAGCGCGAACTGGCGGCGGCGGCCGTCTCCGGCTTCGTCGAGGACGTGGCCCCCTCCTTCGACACGGGCGACGCCCGCGCCGACCTGCTCGCCACGGCGTCGCGGTTGTACGAGATCCTCTCAGGAATGGGATTCTTCCGGATGATGGGAACGCTGCTCGTCGAGGAACGCCGCAACCCCGAACTGCTTGAGCGGTTTCGCGAGCGCGTGATTCAACCCAACCGGGCGCGCATCCGTACGATCCTCGAAGCCGCCCAACGGCGCGGTGATGTGCGGCCGGACGCCGACCTGGAGATTGCGGTCGACACATTCGCGGGCGCGCTGATCGCACGGCACCTCACCGGCCCCGAACCCTCGCCCGCCTGGATGCAGGTGCTGATCGACCAGATCTGGCACGGCATCGCCATCGATCCCCGCGAACCACACTCAACCAGGATGTGATATGGAAATCGACTTCCTCATCCTCGCCGACGCCGCACAGGTGGCCGAAGGAAAGCTCTACCTGCTCGGCGGCGGCTGGGACCGGATGGCCATCAACGTTTTACCGGCGGTCCAAACGGTCGGCATCGCCGTCGGCGTGATTGTTCCCTGGAACGAAACCAACACCACACACACCCTCCGGCTGACGATCGAGGACGAGGACGGGGCGACCATCCTCCAGCCGGTCGACGTGCAACTGGAGATCGGCCGCCCGGCCGGACTCACCGCCGGCTCGGATCAACGCATCACCGTCGCCTTCAATGCCCACCTGGGCCTCTCGAAACTGGGCGGCTACGCGATCACCGCCGAACTGGAAACCGGCGCCCAGAAGCGACTCCGCTTCGGCGTCACCCCCGGCCCGCAGTTCCGCCAGGACTCTCCACCACGGGCAGGCGAGTGACCAGCAACACGCCCTCTCCTTCGAAGGAATCATTCGACATTACGATCCAGAAAGGTCGTGCAATCGCACCATCGGCACACGTATACTGCCCCTGACGCACATTTGCGTGTCCGTGGTTATGAGGTTGTATCGCGTTTCGTTCGCTCGGAAGGAGCAAGGGCCATGCGTGATCCAAGTATTGCGATGCCGGGAGATGTCGCCGGCTTTGCCATCGCCGGTGTCGGCTCCCGATTCATCGCGCTCTTGATTGATGGCGTCATCCTGGGCGCCATCGGAGGGGTGATCGCCCTGATCGTCGACGGTGATCCCGCCTCCACGAGCGGACCCTCATACTTGCTCAGCATCGTGATCAGCGCCGCGTATTTCATCGGCCTGATCGGAAGCTCCGGCATGACCCTCGGCGGTCGTGTGCTCGGCGTCAAGGTCGTCGACCGCGACGGACAGCAACCGTCCTATGGAACGGCGGCGATCCGCTGGATCGGCTCCTACGTCTCGGCCTTCATCATCTTCATCGGCTACATCATGGCCTTCTGGGACAAGAAAAAGCAGACGCTCCACGACAAGATGGCGAGCACGCTCGTGGTCAAGGTGTAGGCCGGATTACCTCTCCCCCGACCCCTCCCCTCGCAGGGGAGGGGAGCCTCACTCAACCGTAGTGTGCCAATGCAAGCCATGCCACCGCCAAACCATCACGAGGATGACGCTGGCACCCCTCCCCGATCAGAACTCCCCTCCCCTGCGAGGGGAGGGGCCGGGGGAGAGGTAGCCTATCGCGCCGCCGCCTCTTCCATCCCGATATCCGCCTTGATCGCCTCGACCTTGTCCAGTCGCTCCCAGGGGAGATCGATGTCGTCGCGGCCGAAGTGGCCGAATGCGGCCGTCTGCTTGTAGATCGGCCGGCGCAGATCCAGGTGCTGGATGATCGCTGCCGGGCGCAGGTCGAAGTGCTTCTTCACCAGTTCGGCGATCGCCTCGTCCGGGATGATGCCGGTGCCGAACGTCTCGACCGAGACGCTGGTCGGCTCGGCCTTGCCGATCGCATACGAAACCAGAAGCTCGACCCGGTCGGCGACGCCGGCGGCGACGAGGTTCTTCGCCACCCAGCGGGCTGCGTAGGCGGCGGAACGGTCGACCTTCGTCGGATCCTTGCCGCTGAAGGCGCCGCCGCCGTGCCGGGCGATGCCGCCGTAGGTGTCGACGATGATCTTGCGTCCGGTGACGCCCGCGTCGCCCATCGGGCCGCCGATCACGAAGCGGCCGGACGGGTTGATGTAGATCTTCGTCTCCTCGTCGATCAGATCCGCCGGAACCACGGACCGGATCACCTTCTCCGTCAGTTCCGCCGTCAGCAGTTCCTGGACGCGATCAGGGTCGGATTCGCCGTTGATGACCGGGTCGTGCTGCGTCGAGATCACGAGGGCGTCCACCCGCCGCGGTTTGCCGTAGGCATACTCGACCGTCACCTGCGACTTGCCGTCCGGCCGGACGAACGGCAGCGTGCCGTCCCGCCGCAGATCGGAAAGCCGCCGCACCAGCTTGTGCGCCAGCGAGATCGTCAGCGGCATGTACTCGTCCGTCTCCGTGCAGGCGAAGCCGACCATCATCCCCTGGTCGCCGGCCCCCTGCAACTCGAACGGGTCGACCTCACCGGCGGCGATCCGCGCCTCCAGCGCCTTGTCGACGCCGCCGGCGATATCGGGCGACTGCCCCTTGATGCTGACCATCACGCCGCAGGTCTCCGCGTCGAAGCCGAAGTCGGCGTTGGTGTAGCCGATCGACGCGATCGTGTGCCGGACCAGGTGGGGAATGTCGGCCCAGGCATCGGTCGTAATCTCGCCCATCACCACGACCAGACCGGTGGTGACCGCCGTCTCGCAGGCGACCCGCGCCATCGGGTCCAGCCCGATCAGCGCATCGAGCACCGCATCAGAAACCTGATCGCAGAGCTTATCCGGATGTCCCTCCGTAACCGACTCCGAGGTCAGCATGAGGGACGGGGCCGTCATAAACGTCGTTGCCATATGGACTCCTTCCTCAGATGACCGACTTTCAACACAAAGAATCAAAGAGAACAAAGGGCACAAAGCATTCATGAAAGACTTTGCGGTCTTTGCGTTCCTTTGCTCCTTCGTGTTGAAAGTCGGTATGACAGTCTCATCGTCCTACGTCCCGCTCTCCCAGGACGACAGGTACGCTTCCTGCTCAGCCGTAAGCGTGTCGATGCCGATGCCCATCGCCGTCAGCTTCAGGCGGGCGACCTCGCGATCGATATCCTTCGGTACATCGTGAACGCCGACGGCGATCTTGCCGTCGTTGAGGACGAGATGCTCGACCGAGAGCGCCTGGTTGGCGAAGGACATATCCATCACGCTCGCCGGGTGGCCCTCGGCGGCGGCGAGGTTGATCAGACGGCCCTCGCCCAGCAAGAAGACCTTGCGGCCGTCGCCGAGCGTGAACTCCTCGACGAACGGGCGGATCTCGCGGCGGCCCTCTGCCATCGACTCCAGCGCCTTGATGTTGATCTCGTCGTTGAAGTGACCGGAGTTGGCGACGATCGCGCCGTCTTTGATTACCTCAAGATGGGTGCGGTCGATCACGTTCACGTCGCCGGTGACGGTACAGAAGATGTCGCCGACCTCCGCCGCCTCCGCCATCGGCATCACGCGGAAGCCGTCCATCACCGCCTCGAGCGCGCGGATCGGATCGACCTCGGTAACGATCACCTGGGCGCCGAGGCCGCGGGCGCGGGAGGCGAAGCCCCGGCCGCACCAGCCGTACCCGGCGACGACGACGTTCTTGCCGGCGAAGAGCACGTTCGTCGCGCGGATGATCCCGTCGAGCGTGCTCTGGCCGGTGCCGTAGCGGTTGTCGAACATGTGCTTGGTGTCGGCCTCGTTCACCGCGATGATCGGATAGCGCAACACCCCGGCGCTGTTCATGCCCCGCAGCCGGATCACACCGGTCGTCGTCTCCTCGGTACCGCCCTTGACCGTGCCGAGCAGTTCCTTCCGCTCCTTGTGCAGCATCGCCACCAGGTCGCAGCCGTCATCCATCGTCAATTGCGGCTGCGCGTCAAGCACCGCCCCCAGATGTCGGTAATACGTGTCGTTGTCCTCACCTTTGATCGCGTAGGTGGGGATGCCGTACTCGGCGCTCAGCGCGGCGGCGGCTTCATCCTGCGTCGAAAGCGGGTTCGAGGCGCAGAGCACGACGTCGGCGCCACCCTCCTTCAGCGCCAGCATCAGGTTGGCGGTCTCGGTCGTGACGTGCAGACAGGCGCCGATCCGCACACCCTTCAGTGGCTGCTCCTTCGCAAACCGCTCCCGGATCAGCTTCGTGACCGGCATCTCCCGCGCCGCCCACTCGATCCGGTTCACACCATCACGCGCGAGCCGCACATCCCGGACATCGCCGTTCACTGACTGGGTTGCCATATGGACTCCTTCCTAAGGGACCGTCTTGTTGAACCGCAGAGACGCAGAGATTTCTCTTTACTTGATCACTCTGTGTCCTCTGCGTCTCTGCGGTTCATTCGGCACTCGTCATTTCACAATCTCGACGCCGAGGCCGCGGCCGTTCCAGCGGGCGAGGGCGCGGCGCAGGGCGGGGCCGGCACCGAACAGGCCGCCCCGCGTGACCGGCGCCTCGATCAGGCGGCAGCCTTCGGCGTAACCGAGCCGCAGGTAGGCGCGGACGGCGGGCGTGTTGTTTGGGTCGACGGTCAGCACGACATCGCGGCACTGCTGCAACAACTCCGCCGTCGTCGCCCCTGTCGCCAGGGTGGCGTAGCCGTGACCGCGATAGCGGGGGTGCGTGAAGACGTTGCCGACGACGGCGACGCCCTCCTCCGGCGAGACGACATGCGTGCCCGCCACGGCGACCAGGCGCGAATCAACGTAGACGCCGTGATAGTGGCCGCTCTCGATGTGGGTGGCGCTGTAGAACGTCGGCGTCCCCTCGGTGTTGTACAGCGCATTGACCGCGCGGGCGTGCGCGGCCCGCAGCCGCACGACGCGGACGTGTCCGTCAGATGATTCTGTTGATGCAAACGTGGCCGCCGTCACCGCCATCCGCATCATCGTGTTCTGGTGAGCAATGCGGAAATATGGCTCGATCGCGGACAGATGTCTCGGATCGCAGGTGGCGAAGTTGTGGCGCGGGCCTCGATGCAGCCGCAGGATCGCGTCGATCGCGGCGGGATTGCCCAGCGTGAACATCGCATCGCCCAGCCCGCCGGAGGAATGCATGACCAGCCCCTCCTCCCGCTCGCTCTCTGCCAGCCAGCAGTGAACGTGCGGAAACAGCCGCGGCGCCAGCTGGCCGATCGCGTAAGCCGCGTACAACCGTTGCGGCTCCAACAGCGTGCGGATCGCCGCCGGATCGCGGAGCGGCCGCACGACGAACCGGGCGCGCTCCACCCGCCCCGCCGCATCATCTGCCCCTCGTGCTGTCTGCGCTGCCATCGCGAATCTGGTTCCTCGTTCGATGTTCCTGGTTCCAGGTTCTTCGCCGACGGGGGCAAGAAATCGGAACGGGGAACAACTGCTCTCAGCGTTCCGTGCCGGCCAGGACCTCATCTTCGAAGTGAGTTAGCTGACGGAACTCTGTCACACGCCGGCTGACTTCGTACGGCGTGAGCGTCCGCAGGCGATCGAGGCTGAACTGTTCGATGGTGAAGCTCCCGACGGCGCTGCCGTGGATCACCGCCCGCCGCATCGCGCGCTGTGACAGGTCGCCACCCCGCGCGAGGTAGCCCATAAATCCGCCGGCAAAACTATCGCCGGCGCCGGTCGGGTCATAGACCTCCTCGATCGGGAAGGCCGGCGCGACGAAGTAGTCGTCGCGGGTGATCATCACCGAGCCGTATTCACCCTTCTTCACCAACACCGCCCGCGGTCCGAGTTCCAGGATCTGCCGCACCCCCTTTACAACCGTCGAGGTGCCGGCAAACAGCCGCACCTCGGACTCGTTGATGCTGACCAGGTCCACCATCCGCATCACCTCGACCACGGCATCGCGCTCGATGTTCAGCCAGAGGTTCATCGTGTCCATCATCGTCAGCCGCGGATTCCGCGCCTGCGACAGCACCTCTCGCTGCAACACGGGATGGATGTTGGCGAGGAAGACGTACGGCGTCTCCTCCCATCCCGGCGGCAGCACCGGATGGAAATCGGCGTAGACATTCAGGTCGGTGAACAGTGTCTCCGTGTGGTTGAGATCGTAGTCGTAGCGGCCGCCCCAGGCGAAGGTCTTCCCCTCCTCCACCTGCAGCCCGGTCATATCGACGCCCCGCTCCTGCAGGAAGCGCAGGTCGCTCAGGTCCATATCCCGGCCGACGACGGACACCACCCGCACCGGCGCGAAGAGGCCGGCGGCGGCGGCAAAGTAGAGCGTTGAACCGCCCAGCACGCGCTCGGCCTTACCGAACGGCGTCTCGACATCGTCGAAGGCAACACTGCCGACGACCAGGATCTCGTTGTTCTGCGTCACGCTTGGTCTTTATCCTCCGCGGTTGTCAGGTCAAGCGGCATATAGCGCCCGATGATCGGCCGCAACACCTGCTTGCGTTCGCGCGGCACGGACTCCGGGTTGGTGATGATTGCATCCTGGAGCGCGTTCACACAGGGACAGCCGCCGCGCTGCGGCAGGTGCTGCACGGCGCCGCGTACCACCTGCTTCGCCGTCTCAACGTTGCGCATCAGGTTCTGGACCACCATCTCCACGGTCACGTCTTCCTCTGAGAGGTGCCAGACATCGTAGTCGGTACAACAAGCGATCGTCGCGTAGCAGATCTCCGCCTCGCGGGCGAGCTTCGCCTCCGGTAGCGCCGTCATGCCGATGATGTCCGCTCCCCACTGCCGGTACAACTCCGACTCCGCCCGCGTCGAGAACGCCGGCCCCTCGATCACGACAAGCGTGCCGCCGCGATGGATCGTCGCCTCCGTCTCCGTCGCCGCGTGGAAGATCGTCTCGGCCAGGTGGGGACAGAACGGGTCGGCCATTCCCACATGGGCGACGATACCCTCCCCGAAGAACGTGCTGGCACGGTTGCGCGTGCGGTCGATCAACTGGTCCGGGATGACGATATCGAGCGGCGCGATCCGCTCGCGCAGGCTCCCCACCGCGCTCACCGAGATGATGAACTCGACCCCGATCTCCTTGAACGCCCAGATCGCCGCCTTCACCGGCAACTCCGTCGGCGAGAAGCGATGCCCCGCCCCATGCCGCGGCAGAAAGGCAACCCGCTCTCCTTCCAGCGTCCCGATCGTGAAGGCATCCGTCGTATCGCCGAAGGGCGTCTCCACCCACCGCGACACCACATCGGTCAGCCCCTCCATCTGGTAGAAGCCGCTGCCGCCGATCACGCCGATGCGAACGTCGGTCATAATACCTCTCCCCCGGCCCCTCCCCTCGCAGGGGAGGGGAGTCCTGATCGGGGAGGGCTGCCAGCGTCATCTTCGTGATGATCTGGCCGTGAGTTAGTGTGCGCTGGCACCTCCGCCCCGGCGTGACTCCCCTCCCCTGCGAGGGGAGGGGCCGGGGGAGGGGTCAGCCCCGCCAATGATTCCTCATACGGCGCCCGTGCGATGCCGCGCTCCGTGATGATCGCCGTCACAAACCGTGCCGGCGTCACATCAAATGCCGGGTTGGCGATCGCGACCGCCTCCGGCGCGGTGTGGACACCACCGAAGCCGCGCACCTCCTCGGCGCCGCGCTCCTCGATCGGGATCTGGTCGCCGGACGGGATCGAAAGGTCGATCGTGCTCAGCGGCGCCGCGACGTAAAAGGGGATGCCGTGCTCCCTGGCGAGCACGGCGACCTGATAGGTGCCGATCTTATTGGCGACATCGCCGTTGGCGGCGATCCGGTCGGCGCCGACGATCACACAGGTGATCATGCCACGCTGCATGAAGCTGCCCGCCATCGTGTCCGCGATCAACGTCGTCGGGATACCGTCGCGCGCCAGTTCCCAGGCGGTCAGCCGCGCGCCCTGGAGCAGCGGCCGCGTCTCGTCCGCGAAGACCTGAAGACGCTTCCCAGCCGCGCTCGCGGCCCGGATCACGCCGAGCGCGGTGCCGTAGCCGTTCGTGGCGAGCGCGCCGGCGTTGCAGTGGGTGAGCACCGTCGCGCCATCCGGGATCAGATCCGCGCCGAGCCGCCCCATCTGCCGGTTGGCGTCCAGGTTCTCCGTGTCGATCGCCAGCGCCTCAGCCACGAGCAGCGCCCGACATTCATCAACGGAACCGCCACGGCGGGACGCCACGCGCATCCGCTCCAGCGCCCAGAAGAGGTTGACCGCCGTCGGCCGCGTCCGGCCCAGAATATCGATCGCCGTGTCGATGTCCCGTCGGAGCGCATCGAGATCGGCCGCCGAACTGCGCCGTGCTGCCAGCGCGACGCCGTAAGCGGCGGCGACACCAATCGCCGGAGCACCACGGACGCGCATGTTCTTAATCGCCTCAGCGATAGCGTGCTCGTCCGAAAGTTCGAGCCAACGCTCTTCGCCGGGAAGTAGCGTCTGATCGAGCATGACCACGTGATCGGCGTGCCACACGATCGGCAGCACGCCGGCATCAGCGGCCGGCAGCGTCGTTAATTCACTCTTCACGATGACTCACGCGGATGTTGTATTTCCTCTAATGTATCCATATTGCGTATTCCGTGGTGGACTTTCCCCTTTTGGCGCGGGAAAATCAACTACCAATACGGAATACCCATTACGCAATATGGATATGCAACCCACAAAAAAAGGCGCCTCTCAACACAAAAAGAAGAGGCGCGCGTGCGGCTGCTCGCGCTCCTCTCATCTCCCCCGAATGCGTCCTCGGGGCGGAGTTGGCACCGTCACCCCGACATCGTCGGGGCCGGTTGCCGGGCTTCATCGGGCCGACTCCCTCCACCACTCTGGATAAGAGGTGCGCTATTCAATTGTTGATCCCGACCGTAGCATGGTGATCTGGGAGTGTCAACGAAATCTACCTGCGGCCCCTCACCCCCGACCCCTCTCCCGAGTTCGGGAGAGGGGAGCCTGATCGGCGCGGGCTTGCCAGTATCTCCCACCGCGCCGGCAGCACCGAGGGATTGAGCTGGGATCATTGGTTCATCGAGGCTCCCCTCTCCCGAACTCGGGAGAGGGGTCGGGGGTGAGGGCCGCTCCTAATCCTCGAACGGCAACGACGTATCCCCATCCCGGAAGACCCGCACCCGCCGGTTCGGCTCGCGGCCGTGGCTGCGCGAGCCGACGTTGAACTGCTGCGCGATCTGGTGCTGGATGCGGCGGATGTAGGCGTTCTGCGGCTCCAGGTCTACTTGATGGCGGTTCCCCGTGATCAGTGTGCCGATCGCCTCCTCCGTCTCCTCCATCGCCTCCAGCACCTCATCACGCGGCCGCGCCGACGCCGGCCGCAATCCGGCGAGCGCCTGCATGATCCGCGAGCCGGTGTTGCTCTTGAGCACGAGCACATCGAGGTTGCGTGCCTCTGCATCGCGCAGTGACTGCGGCTTCTTGCGGAAGAATGTGGGCAGCGTGAAGACGACGTCGGCGTCCTCCATCTTCTCCGTCAGCACGGCATCAACGCCGGTGTCGCGGATCGCCTGCTCGATCCGCTGCTTGTTCACACCGACGGAAAAGATGCGTTTCACCGGCCGCGCGGCCTCGGTCCGCCCCCTGGCGAGCACACGGCTCTCACTTGACCCGCGCTCCGGCCGTTCCGTACGGCGGCCGCGTGCGACTGGCTCGAACGAGCGCGGCTGCACCTGCTCGAAGACCTGCCGCACCTCGCCATTCTCGTCGAGCTCGCGCACCTCCGGCGGCGCATCAAAACCGCGCAGGATCGCGTCGACCGTGTCGGCGACGTTCTCGTGAACGGCGACCCGCTGCCACGACTGGATCTCGACGATCACGTCGAAGGTGGGCGGCGCCTTCCGCTCGAGGATCGACTTCTGCGTCCCTCGCCGCCGCGCCTCTTCGTCGCCGAGCGTCACCGACTGGATGCCGCCGATCAGGTCGGAGAGCGTCGGGTTCAGCATCAGGTTCTCGAGCTCGTTGCCATGGGCCGTGCCGACCAGTTGCACGCCGCGCTCATTGATCGTTCGGGCGGCCGCCGCCTCAAGCTCGGTGCCGATCTCGTCGATCACGATTACCTCGGGCATGTGGTTCTCCACCGCCTCGATCATCGTCGCGTGCTGGAGCGCAGGCGTCGGCACCTGCATCCGCCGGGCGCTGCCGATCGCCGGGTGGGGGATATCGCCGTCACCCGCGATCTCGTTCGACGTATCGACGATCACCACCCGCTTCCCGAGGTCATCGGCGAGCACGCGCGCCGTCTCCCGCAGCATCGTCGTTTTCCCCACGCCGGGCCTACCAAGAAGGAGCAGACTCTTGCCACTCTGGACCAAGTCTTCGATGATCTGGATCGTGCCATAAACGGCGCGGCCCACCCGACAGGTAAGGCCGACGATCCGGCCGCGCCGGTTGCGGATCGCGCTGATTCGATGCAAGGTCCGCTCGATGCCGGCGCGGTTGTCGTCGCCGAACTCGCCGATCCGCGACACGACATAATCAATGTCCGCCTCGGTCACTTCGTTGTCGCTGAGGATCACCTCGCGGTTGGGATAGCGGGCCTCCGGCAACCGGCCGAGGTCCATCACGATCTCAAGCAGTTCGTGGTTATCCTCGCGGTCCCGCAGCGGCTTGCAGATATGCGGCGGTAGCGCCTCCAGCAGCAGGTCCAGGTCATCCGTGACTTCACGTTGCATGGTTGGTCCGTTGGTCATATCTGCGTCTATTGTACCAGCCATGAGGATAGCGATTCGAATGATCCGGCTGCACGGCTCGGGGGCGGGCCGGCGATGCATCGTAAGCGGCGGACGTGACAACCCTCACGGTTACTGCGATGATCGCCGTGATGGAGTTGCGTATACAGACCATCAGTCCCACACAGAGAAGCGCGCGTGCCACCACCTGATTCCGCACCGTCACCCGCTCACGTCACACCTCCGGCCACGGTCGAGCCTCGGCTGACATCACTGCGCCGGACAAAGATCGTCTGCACGATCGGTCCGGCCAGCGCCGATGACGGCACGATCGACCGGTTGATCGCGGCGGGCATGAACGTCGCCCGATTGAACATGTCCCACAGCAGCCGGAAAGACGCCGCTGACCTTCTGGAGCGAATCCGCAGGCTAGCGGCGACGCGCAACGTTCCCGTCGCCATACTCGTCGACCTGCAAGGGCCGAAGATCCGCACTGGCACCCTCATCGGCGGCGGTCCGGTGATCCTGCATCAGGGGGACCATTTCGCGATCACGACCCATCCGATCGAGGGCACCACCGAGGCGGTGAGCACGGAATACGCCGGACTGCCGGAGGATGTGCAGCCCGGCGATCGGGTGCTGCTTTCCGATGGCGCCATCGAACTGCAAGCGGAGTCGATCCGCAATGGGACAGTGCGCTGCCGCGTCATCGAGGGCGGTGAGTTACGCGAGCGCCAGGGAATCAGCTTGCCCGGCGGTGACATCCGCGCGCCGTCGCTGACGCCGAAGGATGAAGACGACCTCCGCTGGGCAGTGGCACACGGGGCCGACTTTCTCGCGATCAGCTTCGTGCGGCGGGCCGACGATGTCGTTGCCGCGCGGCGGCTGGTCAAGGAAGCGGGCGGCGATACACCCCTGATCGCGAAGCTGGAGAAGCCGCAGGCGCTCTCACAGCTTGAGGAGATCCTGGCGGTCTCCGACGGTGTGATGGTCGCCCGCGGCGACATGGGCGTGGAACTACCGCCGGAGCAGGTGCCGGTCTGGCAGAAGCGGATCATTACCGCCGCCAACAAGCGCCTGGTGCCCGTGATCACCGCGACCCAAATGCTGGAATCGATGATCCGCGAGCCGCGTCCAACTCGCGCCGAGGCGACCGATGTCGCCAACGCGATCTGGGACGGGACCGACGCCGTCATGCTCAGCGGCGAGACTTCGATCGGCGCGCACCCGGTAGCCGCCGTCGCGATCATGGACCGGATCATCCGCTCGGCCGAACAAGAGCCGGCCTATAACCTCACCCACACGATCGACCGGCGAGAGAGCGACATCGCCCATGCGATCAGCCTCGCTGCCTATCACGCCGTCCAGGGAATGCCGGAGGTGCGCGCGATCGCCGCCTTCACGCGCAACGGCGCGACGGCACAATTGGTCTCCAAGGACCGTCCGGCGGTGCCGATCCTCGGCTTCTGCGCCGACGACCGCATCGCCCGCCGCCTGGCGCTCTACCACGGCGTCGTACCGATCCCATCGGACGAGGTCCGAAACCTCGACGAGATGCTCGAAGCTACCGAAACCTTCGGTGCCCAGAGCGGCGTGTTGCAGCCG
Source organism: Dehalococcoidia bacterium (assembly GCA_050184225.1). Lineage (GTDB taxonomy): Bacteria > Chloroflexota > Dehalococcoidia > CAUJGQ01 > CAUJGQ01 > JBFXAN01. The sequence continues at coordinate 15,711 of JBFXAN010000031.1, forward strand.
GGCAACCTGGTGGCGGTGATGGGACACCTTCCCCTGGACCTGCCGGGGAGCACGAACTTCCTCATGCTGCACCGCATCGGCGACGCGCCCCACCGCACGGACACGTAGCGTTGCGCGGACTTTGACATTCGTCCCGCCGCCCCGAAGAATCGCAGTGCATCATCCTGGTGCGTTGCGCCGTTCCGGCGCGGAAGGGACTACCGTATGACATCTGCACCGGAGCCGCCCGTCCTCTACGAAGAGCGCGATACACTCGCCATCATCACACTCAACCGACCCGAGAAGCTGAACACCCTCAACGAGGCGGTGATCGCCGGCATCGCCGAATCGGTCGAACGCGCGACCGCATCGCGCGACGTGCGAGCGATCGTCCTCCGGGGTGCCGGCCGCGCCTTCACCGCCGGCTACGACCTCAACCCGCGCGTCCGGGTTCCCGCCGCACGACGCTATGATGCCCCGTCGCCGGAGCCACGGGCGGGCGCGTGGGATCCCGTGCGCGACTACTACTTCATGGGCAACAACATGCGCCGCTTCATGACGCTCTGGGAGTGTCCCAAGCCGGTGATCGCCCAGGTGCACGGTTACGCCCTCGGCGGCGGCACCGACCTCGTCCTCTGCGCCGACCTGATCTTCATGGCGGAGGACGCCTTCATCGGCTATCCACCCTCCCGCGTCTATGGCACGCCGACGACGATGCTCTGGGTCTACAAGCTCAAACTCGAACACGCCAAACAGTTCCTGCTCTCCGGCGACGCGATCGACGCCGCCACCGCCTACCGGATCGGGCTGGTCGCCGCCGTCTATCCCGCCGACCGCCTCGCCGAAGAAACCGAGCGCTACGCGATCCGCTATCAGCACATCCCCGCCAACCAGCTCGCCCTGAACAAGCTCCTGATCAACCAGGCCTACGAGAACATGGGCCTGCGCACGACCCAGATGTTCGGCACCTTCTTCGACGGCATCACCCGCCACACCGAAGAGGCGTACCGCTGGCGCGAGGACTTCGGCACGATCGGCTTCCGCGAGACGATCCGCCGTCGCGACGCCCCCTTCGCCGACTACGGCGAGCGCCCGCGCGACCCGGACGCCTGACCTGCACGTTCAAAGCCCAGGAGAACGGTGATGACCACAACCACTGACGGTCAACCAGTCCTGTACGAGCAAGACGGTTCTATCGTCCTGATCACGCTCAATCGTCCTGAGGTGATGAACAACTTCGGCGGCGGCTTGATCGAGGGCGTCCTCGATGCCATCGTCCGATTTCGCGATGACCCATCGGCACGGGTCGCCATCCTCACGGGAAGCGGCCGGGCGTTCTGCGCCGGCGGCGATCTCAAGGCGATGGCCGCCCGCTCCACGTCTCAGCAACCCGACCGGCTGTCGGAGGACCCCGACCGGCGCCGGCGCGGCTGGTTTCGTGGCACCCGCGTCACCCACCTCACCGACCTCTACAAGCCGCTGATCGGCGCGATCAACGGCTTCTGCTTCGCGGGCGGGCTGGAGCTTGCCCTGATCTGTCACTTCCGTCTCGGCGCCGCGGGCAGCGAGTACGGCGTGCTCAACCGTCGCTTCTCGGTGCCGCTGATCGACGGGGGCACCTACCGGCTGCCTCGCGTCGTGGGACTCGGCAACGCGCTCTATTTGATTCAGACCGGCGCGCGGATCGATGCCGCCGCCGCCTACCGCATCGGCCTGATTCAGGAACTCGTTCCGGATTCGCAGCTGCTCTCACGGGCGCGCGAACTGGCCGGCATCATGGCAACCGTGCCGCAGGCGGGTCTCCGCGGCGACACCGAGGCGGTCTTCCGTGGCCTCGGCCGCACGCCCGAAGACGGGCTGGCGCTGGAGACGATCATCGGTTCGTCCGTGCTCGCGTCCGATGACTTCCGCCAAGGCCCGGCCAGGTTCGCCGAGAAACGGTACGACCCTGTGACCGGATGATCTGGCCGTGCCACTCACCACATGCCCCAGCGCCGCCGCTGAGGGCCACCGTCGCGATACACAGTTGACGCGGCGCCATCGATTCCGAGCTCGAAGAGGACATAACGGTCGGCGGGCGCATAGCTCGCCGCCTCCACCGCCAGACCGCGAATTTCACGATCGTCAACCGGGACGGCGCGGCCGCGCAGGTAGAACTCACCCGCACCGCCAGACGAATCGGCGACGGCGCAATGCAGCGAATAGCGCCCATCGCGCCGTAGGTCGCGCCCCTTCGGTGATGTCGGCTCCATGAAGAGAAACAGCCGCCCGTGGCCGACGATCGGCGTGACCGGGTGGACGCGCGGCGACCCATCCTCCCGCACGGTCGCCAGGTAGGCAACACCGGCGCTCAAACGCTCCGCGCCAAAAGCGGCGAGCTCCGCCGCCTCCGCGGAAAATATCTCCCAGGTTGCCATATGTGCCTCCTCATACTCTTGGTGATCGATCGGCGGCGCCGGAATGACATAGACGAGGATAGGAGAATAACCTGGGGCAAGTCCCCTCGAACCGCGGTGAAAGTGCAAGGAGGCGTGAGTGAATTCTGGCGGAGAATCAGCTACCGCGACGCTGTTCCAGAACGTCCGGATCTTCGACGGCCGGTCACCTGCGTTGTCGCCACCATCCAATGTGCTCGTTCGTGACAACAGGATCGAGTCGATTTCGACCGAAGACATCGCGCCGACTGAGAGCGATCGGCGGATTGAGATCGATGGCGGCGGCCGGGTGCTGATGCCGGGCCTGATCGATGCCCACTGGCACGCGACACTTGCGACGCTGCCACTGATCGCGCTCATGACCGCGGACATCGGCTACATCAACCTCGTCGCCGGTAGGAACGCGGAGCGCACGCTCCAACGCGGTTTCACCACCGTGCGGGACGCGGGCGGTCCATCGTTCGGATTGAAGCGCGCGATCGACGAGGGGGTTATCGCCGGGCCGCGCATCTATCCCTCAGGTGCATTCATTACGCAGACCGCGGGCCATGGTGACTTCCGCTTGCCCTACGAGGTGCCGCGTGGCATCTGTGGCGACCTGACCCACGCCGAGATACTGCGAGCGGCAAGCATTGCCGATGGTGTCGGTGAGGTTCTGCGTGCCGTACGAGAGCAACTGATGCTCGGTGCGACGCAGATCAAGTTGATGGCCGGAGGCGGCGTGGCCTCGTTGTACGACCCGATTGATGTCACGCAGTACACCGAAGCGGAAATGCGAGCGGCCGTGGAGGCAGCGGAGAACTGGGGTACCTACGTCCTGGTCCACGCCTATACACCGCGGGCGATTCAGCAAGCGATCCGGGCCGGCGTGAAGTGTATCGACCACGGCCACCTGATCGACGAGGAGACGGTCGCCATGATCGCTGACCGTGAGGTGTGGTGGAGCCTCCAGCCGTTCCTGGACGATGATGATGCGATCCCTATCGTGGATTCCGCCGGACGTGCCAAGCAATTGGAGGTCATCGCGGGCACCAACCGGGCATACGAGCTGGCCCGGAAACACAAGGTTAAGGTCGCTTGGGGGACCGATACCTTGTTCGATGCCAAATTGGCCGAACGCCAAGGCGCCCAATTGGCCAAGATGGTGCGCTGGTTCAAGCCCGCCGAGGTCTTGAAGATGGCGACCGCCGACAACGCCGCCCTTTGTGCGCTCTCAGGCGAGCGCAATCCCTATCCAGGCAAACTTGGCGTCGTCGAAGAGGGCGCCCTCGCCGACCTTCTGCTCGTCGATGGCGACCCAATCACGAACATCGACCTCCTCGCCACGCCTGACACCACGTTGACCGTGATCATGAAGGACGGCCGGATCTACAAGAACCTCATCAGCAGTCGCGGGCGCGGTTGATCGAGCCGGCAGCGCCGGACCGATGGTGAGCACGACGACCTGGCTCAAGCCAACGCCGTTCTATAGCCCCGTAAATGGATCGGCCGCGCCCGGCGGCGGCGGCAAACCCCCGCCGAACTGAAAGTACTCGACGCCGAGCAACATCCGCACGATGCCCGCGGGAAAGAGCCCGATCGGGTCGCCGTCCGGCAGTTGCGTCCGGTGGCAGCGGATCGCCTCCAGCTTCGTCCGGGCGACACCGCTGATATCAACCGTAATCGCGAACTCCGCCGGATCGACACCGAGCCGGTCGGGGTTGATCAGCCGCATCGCCTCGGCGTGCTCCGACGTCAGCATGTGCTCCCACTGCGGCCGGAAGAGGCCGCGTGGGTAGGCGGTCCACAGCAGCCGCTCCGGCGCCCAGGGCGGACCAAACTCGGCGGCGGGAAAGCGGCTGCCGCCGCCCGCCGAGCGATACGCCGGCATCACCAGCTTGTGCAGCGCGATGTGGTCCGGGTGCCCGTAGACGCCGTCCTCGCCGAGCGTGATCACGACATGCGGCCGCACCGCGCGGATCGCCCGCACGAGCTCGCCGACGGCCTCCGCCATGTTGACGTTGGCCAGCTCACCATCGAGGTAGTCGAGAAAGATCGGTGACTGCGCGCCGAGCACGCGGCATGACGCCGCCATCTCTTCGGCCCGAACCCCTGCCACCTGCTCGGCTGTCGTCAACGACGGATCGGCGGATTGTCCACCCTCCCCCCGCGTGGCGCACAGCACATGCACCGCCGCTCCCTGTTGGGCAGCGAGGGCCAGCGTCCCGCCCATGGTATAGGCTTCATCGTCCGGATGCGGGACGATCGCCAGCAGGACGTGTCCGGCCGGCGAGGCGGGGGTGGGTTGGGTGGCGGTCGTTGTGCCGGTATCCGCGTCGTACTGTCGTTCCACGATGTCCTATGTCGTCGCTCTTAGCTTCCGCTCACCATGGTAGCGTGGGATGACTCGTCACGACACGGTTGATACAGGCGGGACTTTGCGTTCCTCACGCATTGCCACGGGTAGCCCGATAGGCAGGGCAAACCGAAGTCTGACTTGGCCGCACTTCATAACCGCGGCGCCACCATGCGCACGGCGGTCGGTGCACCGGGCAGGCCACCGGCCGCCGCCGCGTACTCCGGCACGCCGACGCACGTGAACAGCAGCGCGTCCAGCGGCTCGCCCAGGAGTCCGGATATCTCGCTGTCGAGAAACGTCATCCCGGAGGCGCTCGCGCCGAGGCTGTAGGCAAGCAGATGCAGCCTGCCCTCGACCAAGCCGGCGGCGAGCTGCGCCTCGCGGTACTCGCGATCGTCGAGCGCGTCGACATCAGCCGCAGCGATCACGACGAACGCTGCATCGCGGGCGAGTCCCTGATCGAGGCACACCCGGTACAGTTCGTCGCGCATCGCGCCGGGGCGCGCCGGGGCCGAAAGGTCCGGCCAGCGGTAGACACCCGGCGCAAGCCCCTCGACGTTGTGCACCACGACGCGGTGCGGGAGCGCGACGCCGCGCAACGCGACGCGCATCGAGGTGCGCAGCAGGCTCTCGGACAGCCCGCGGGTGGGGTCCATTCGGCGCTGTGATCCGCGCGCGAGGATGACCGTCTCGACCGGGTCTGTGCCCTCGACGGGCACATCGACCGGGGCGCCGCGGTCCCACGGCGGCCCGAGTGTGTCGCGTTCCCCCGCCCGCTGCGCGGTTGTGACGAGCGGGAACTCGGCCGGCGCCGCGTCGACGTTGCCCGCGGCGGCCGACCCACTTGCATCGAGCGCGGGCGGACCGTCGTCGAGGGCGACGACGGCCACCGGCACCTCGTGCACACCATCCGCGCCGGTGAGCGCAGTGACCGCCGCGTCCGGAAAGCGAGTGTACAACCGCGCGGTGTTCCCGGAAGAGTCGGCAACCGCCAGGAGTTGGGCAAGCATCGTGCCCGCGTCCCAGTACATGTGCCGGAATCCACGCTCGCGGTAGCGCCAGCCGGTGCGCCACGGGACGCCGGTGACGGCAATGGCGGGCACACCCCCGCGTGGCGGCGGCCCGACCTGCACGAGGGCGTGGTCGAGCGGGTCGTACCAGTGCACGCCCGCGGGCAGCGGTAGACCGTGGGGCACCGCGACGTACAGCTCGAGGGGAAACCGGCCCCCGGCGGACCCGGAGGCACGGAAGAGGTAGGTCCCGTACGGCCGCTCCATCGTCCGCACCACCCCCGCCGACAGATGGAGTAACCGGGAGAGGTGCGGTAGGTCCAGTTCTCGGTGGGCAACGTCGTCGGCGCCCGCCAGCACGGCGACGGCCGGGATCGTGGTATGCGGCAGGTCGCGAGGGAGCGCCACACGGGGCAACGACTGCGCGTACCGCTTGTAGAACCACGGCAAGCGCGCCAGGTCATTGACATCGAGATCCTGCAACACGCGCGGGTCGTCGATGGGTTCCGTCCACTCGCGGTCAGGTTCGTAGGACGTGAGCCGGTGCAGCGTCTGGGTTGCGGTTTCCACGTCCCCGACTCTTGCACACCGCCGGCCAGCGGTCAAAGGAGGTCCGGGTCAGCGGTGCATCACCGCTCTACCGGGACCGCATCCGGTAGCCGGATGTCGAGCCACTGCCAGAGGTACCAGGTCGCGGCGCTGCGATATGGACGCCACGGCTCCGCCAGCGCCTCCAGCCCCTTCGGCGGAAGATGCTCAGGATGGTTGTAGAGCCGCTTCACCGCGTTGCGCAGCCCCAGGTCGCCGTGGGGCAGGATGTCCGAGCGGCCGAGACAGAAGATCAGCAACATGTCCGCCGTCCACCGGCCGATGCCCTTCACCGCCATCACATGCGTCGCCACTTCCTCGTCGGGCATCTCCATCAGGTGATCGCCGACAACGCCCTCATGCGTCTTCGCGGCGAGGTCGAGCAGATAGCCGGCCTTCTGCCGCGAGACGCCGGCTGTGCGGAATGTCTCCACGCTGGTTGCCAGCATCTGCTCCGGCGCCGGCACGTGGCCATCGTCGCCGTAGAGCGCAAGGAACCGACGCTCGATCGCCGCTGCGGCCGGCCCCGCAAGCTGCTGATACAAGATCGAACGGACCAGCGCTTCATACGGCCGGCCGCCGTGCCGGATCTGCAGCGGGCCGACCTGCTCGACCACACGGGCGAGCGCTGGATCGGCGGCACGCAGATGGACCGCCGCCTCGGTTGGGTCATAGGACAGGTTCACAGGGATCCTCACAGTTCGGCGTCACGGACAAGGAGCGCGTCCGCCATGAGGATAGAGAACGCATGTACGTATCGCAAGCAGTGCGTCACGCGGGGATTGCATGGTGTCCGGATCGTTCGCACTGATGCGCAATTCGGCATTCGTGTCGCGTTCATACAGAAGAAGGCTGTGCGGTTGCGTATAGTGAGTGGGATGATGGGCAGCGATCCACGCCCTCGGTCAGAGTAGAACATGCCATTCATTTGCCCGACCGATCACTTCAATCTTCGATAAAGGTTGTCTATGCCCGCCCTTCCGAGTGGGACGGTTACGTTCCTCTTCACCGACATCGAGGCGAGCACCAGTCGCTGGGAGCATGACCCGGCGGCGATGCGTGACGACCTCGCCCGTCATGATACGATCCTCCGCCGCGCGATCGAGGGCCAGAGCGGTGCCGTCTTCAAGACCGTCGGCGACGCCTTCTACGCGGTCTTCCCCGCCGCGATCAACGCCGTGGCTGCCGCGCTGATGGCGCAACGGGCGATCACCGCCGAGCGATGGATGGGCGCCGCGCCGCTCCGCGTGCGGATGGCGCTCCACACCGGCGAAGCGGACATCCGCGACGGTGACTATTTTGGTCCAGCGCTTGCCCGTGTCGCGCGGCTGCTGGCCGTGGCCCACGGCGGCCAGATCCTGCTCACCGGGTCGGTCGAGGCGCTGACCCACGATCGGCTGCCGGCGCACGTCTCTTTGCGTGACCTGGGTGAGCATCGCCTGCGCGATCTCACGCGACGAGAGCGGATCTTCCAGCTGGCCGCATCAGGCATTCCCCCCGACTTCCCAACGATCCGGACGCCTGCCGCCCGGCCGACCAATCTGACCGCTCCGCCGACACCCCTGATCGGCCGGCAGCAGGAGATCGAGACGGCACGCGAACTGATCGCGGGTGAGGGCGTTCGTCTCCTCACCCTGACCGGTCCCGGCGGAACGGGGAAGACCCGCTTGGCGATGGCAATCGCGGCCGAACTTGCGGACGGCTTCGGCGACGGCGTCTTCATCGTGGCGCTCGACGCGATTCGAGACTCCGGCTTCGTTCCAGCAGCGATCGCGCGGGCACTCGGCGTGCGCGAGGCGCAGGGCCGGTCCGTCGATGAGGTATTGACGGACTATCTGCACGATATGCAGATCCTGATCGTGCTCGACAACTTCGAACAGGTGCTGGATGCGGCTCCGTTCGTCGCCACGCTCCTCGCTCGATGCCCCCATCTGGTCGCCTTGGTCACCAGCCGTGAGCGGCTCCGGCTGCGCGGCGAGCAGGAACTACTGGTCCCGCCGCTCGCCGTGCAGCCTGAACCGCCGGCCGGCGAACGTCACCACAAGACAGGCCGGCCCTCACCCGACGCGATCCGGCTCTTCGTCGAACGGGCACGCGAGGTGCGTCCGGGATTCGGACTGACCGATGAGACGGTCACAACGGTTCAGCAGATCTGCGAACGGCTCGACGGGTTACCCCTCGCCATCGAGCTGGCGGCGGTACACATCCGCATGCTCTCCCCAACGGCGCTCTTACGGCGCTTGGGTAACAACGCCGATCCCGCGTCCCTCCGCCTCCTCCAGGGCGGCGCCCGCGATCTGCCCGACCGTCAGCAAACGCTCTGGAACACGATCGACTGGAGCTACCGCCTCCTCTCCTTCGACGAGCAATCCACCTTTCGCACGCTATCAATCTTCGCCGGCGGCTGCAGCATGCAGGCGGCAATGGCGATCTGCGACGACCTAACCCCCCCGGCCCCCCTTCCCTCGCAGGGAAGGGGGGAGTTCTCGTCGACCGAGGCTGCCGGTAACTCGTCTGGCAGTAGCATGCCCATCCCACCTCAACCCTCGCCGGAGAGGACTCCCCCTTCCCTGCGAGGGAAGGGGGCCGGGGGGTTAGGTACATCCCCCCTCGACCTCTTCACCTCCCTGGTCGACAAGAGCCTTCTCCAGGTCGACGAGTCAGCGGACGGTGAGCCACGGTTGCGGATGCTGGAGACAATCCGCGCCCACGGTCTGGAGCAATTGCGGCTCCACGGCGAACTCGACGATGCTCGACACGCGCACGCGGCTTTCATGCTGAGGTTCATCGAAGAGGCCGATGCGGGTCTGGGCACGGCGCAGGCCCGTTGGTGGCGCGCGCAACTGGAGGACGACCAGGAGAACATCCGCGCCGCCCTTCGCTGGACGTGTGACCACGGCGACGGTGAGATCGCCGCCCGGTTCGTCCTCGCGCTGCATCAGTACTGGTTCATCGGCGGCTGGTTGAGCGAGGGATTGCAGTGGTGCACCGAACTGCTGGCTCGGCCGGCGCTCGCGGACTATCCGGAATCCCGCGCGGCGGTGCTGTTCGTCGGCGGCAGGCTGGCCGGATACCAGGGCAACCAGCAGGCGGCAATCGCATGGCTCAACGAGAGCATCGCCCTCAGCCGCACGACCGGCGACCGCCTCGCTCTCGCCCGCGCGCTCGCCGCCCTCGGACGCCTGCTGATCGAACAGCCTGAGCAGGCACGGCCGGTGCTCGACGAGAGCATCAGGCTCCTGCGGGAGTTGAACGACCGCCGGTGGCTGGCGGCAGCGCTCGGCTATTTCGGCGCGGTCGCCCGCCGGTTGGGTGACATCGATACAGCACGGTCCGCGTACGAGGAAAGCCTTGCCCTGACCCACGAAGCCGGCGACCCTTGGGCAGCAGCGGCGCCGCTGACCAATCTCGCCGCCCTGATCGACCGTCAAGGCGACCTGGCCACCGCGCGATCGACGTACGAGGAGAGCCTGCGCCTCTGCCGGGACATGGGCATCACCATCAACACGGTTTCGGTGCTGAACAGCCTCGCGCTGCTGCTGGTTCGGAGTAGCGAACCCGAGCGTGCCGCGGATCTTCTGACCGAGAGTCTCGACCTCTGCCGCCGTCTGGGTGCGCGAGGCTTCATCGTCGAATCAGCGCAGATCCTGGCGTGGGTACCATTCATCAAGGGAACCCCCGATCTGTCCGCGAGGTTGCTGGGCGCGGCGGAGGCAGCGCAGGAGGCGCTGGGCAAAGACGTTCCAGCCACCCATACCAGTCTCTACCGCACAGGCATCGACATGGTGCGCCGCGCGCTCGGCGATGCCGCGTTCACGAAGGCATGGGAAGAAGGCCGGTCGCTGTCGCTGGATGAGGCCGTCGCGCTCGCGTTGGCCCCTCGGGAGGCCAGCCTGGTCGAAGCATGAGTTGAGCGCGAACACCAGCCGGCCCTTGTCTCTCCAATCATGTTCGTCGGAGTATTGGACTGTTCAGTGCATGACCGTCCGCAGCACCATATGCTGCGCGCGACGTGCATCCGATTCGCCAACGTTACCCCCGCACGTGGGTCGTAAGGGAGAACCATGTCACCACCGTTCTTCGTCCGCCTTCAGGAATACGGTACCCGTCGCTTCGCCAATCCTGCCGAGGGCCGGGAGTTTGCCGAAAAGCTGCGCGAGGGCGGCCTGCTCGCTGCCTATGAGGGTGTGATCGAGATCCCCGCCACCGACCGCCGGCAAATCACGCAGTTCGAGAGCAAGAACCCGGAGTTCTCGCGCCTGCTCGCCGACTTTATCGCCCGCGCCTACGAGAACGGCTACGAGCGCGAGGTCACGATTGCCAGTCGCTATGAGATCCGCTCCGGCAGCCGCCAGCGCCGGCCGCGACTCGAGCTCGACATCAGTTTCAAGATCGACAGCGGCACCGTGCATTTCCGAGCGACGATGTAGCTGAGCGCCTCACACGTTCGTGTGGCACAGCAAACAGCGAACCGTTCTTCCTCAGGTACTGAGGTTCGGTCTTCCGTACCGTCGACCGGAAGCGGGCACGCGCCGTAGCCAGGCACACAAAAGCAACGACTGAAACCCAACCGATGGAGATGGAATAGAAGCAAAGCACCGTCAGGCCGGCCCAACGTGAACCGTGGGGTGGTTACTTCGGCTACTTCGCCGATCCAGACGGCTATCTCTGGAAGATTGCCGCAAGCCAGGGAGACCAGCCGATCGCGGCCGAATAGTCGGCGGCTCTCATCTAGTTCACACTGTGGCCGGCGTGGGTTCTCCCGCGCCAGCCACTCGCATCTGCCGAAGGTTACGCCGGCGTGCCCACGACGAACGACACGCTGGTCGTACCGGAGCCACCGATGTTGAGCGTGGCGACCTTCTTCGCGCCGCTCACCTGGTAGCCGCCCGCCGTGTCCGTCACCTGGCGGTAGGCGTCGAGCACCTGGCGGACACCGGTACCGCCCACCGGATGACAGGCGCCGATCAGGCCGCCGCTCGGGTTGATCGGCAACTGGCCGTCGAGGTCGATCACACCCTCTTCGATCGCCTGCCACGACTTGCCCGGCGGCGTCAGGCCGAAGTGGTCGATCGCCATGTACTCCGAGGTTGTGAAGCAGTCGTGCGTCTCGATCGCGTCGAGGTCCCACACGTCGGAGATCTTGGCGCGGCGGAGCGCGTCGACGATCGCCTGGCGGGTGTGCGGCAGGACGAACGGGTTGTCCTTGCTCTCGGCCACCTTCTCGTCGAAGCCGAGCGGCGCGGTGTGATGGCCCCAGCCGAGGATCTGCGGGATCTGGTTCAGGTCGAGGTCGTGCGCCTTCGCATACTTCTCGGCATACCGCTTCGACGCGAGGAAGATGCAGATCGCACCGTCGGTCACCTGGGAGCAGTCGGAAACCTTGATCCGGCCACCGATGATCTGGTTGAACCGATCCTGGCTGTTCGCGTGCTCCTCGCTCATGTACCAGCCGCGCGTCTGCGCCCACGGGTTCTTCTTGGCGTTGCCGTAGTTGATCGCGGAGATGCGCGCCAGATGCTCATCCTTCAGGCCGAACCGCTTGTCGTATTCGTCGCCGAGCCGGCCGAAGAGTTTGGGGAAGGGGTACGAGATACCCTGTGCCTCGCGGTCGTACCAGGCGGCTGTGCCGAGGAAGTCGCCACCGCGGCCAGAATCGACCGTTTTCATCTGCTCGACGCCGAGCACCATCGCCAGGTCGTAGCGTTCGGCCTCGATCTCCGCCGATGCGGCAAGGATCGCGATCGAGCCGGAGGCGCAGGCCGCCTCGTGCCGGCCGGTCGGCAGGCCGGAGAACGCGGGGTCCGCCTCCAGCAGGAACGCGCCAAGATGCCCCTGCATCGTGTAGAGCTCGGCGGCGAAGTTGCCGACGTGGCCGACCTCGACATCCTTTGGGTCGATCTTCGTCGCCTGCAACGCGCCCTGTACGACCTCGTTGAACATCGCGGAGATGTGCTTATTCTCTTTGCTCCAGTTCCGGGCAAAGTCCGTCTGATATCCGCCGAGAACGAAAACCGGCTCTGTCATGCTGCGTCTCCTTTGTCGCTTGCTCCGCGATGGCTACACCATCATCCTGACCATCATCGTAGATTTCTCGAAGATACTCAACTTCAACCCTGGTCTATACACAGAATGACACACTTCCGCGCGCCCCGCGAATCAACCGGAGAAATACCGGCCGGGATTGACGAATGGCAGCCGGAAGAGCGGCGTCGGGATGTCGCCGCGGACGGCGGCGTCGACGATTGTCGGGACGGCGAGATCGTAGCGTTCCATCGCCTCCTTCGCCTGCCGCGCGCCGATCAGGTCAACATAGCCGCTGGGCGGCGCCCAGTTGAAGCCGCTGGTCATGATCCGATCGACATCGTCGTAGTTCTGGACGACTTCGCTCTCGCCGACCCGGTTCAGCGCGTAGCTGATATATCCCAGGATCACCGTCCGCGCGAGATCCGCCTGGTCACCCTCGGCGGTCATGAACCGCTGCACGCCCTCCTCGTACCGGCCGCGACGATGGAGGTCTTTGATCTCCTCGACGAATGGGATCTGCGGGGCCGGCGTCCGTTCGACATACTTGCCACTGGCCGCGTCCAGCACCTGATTCTCGATCCGGCCATGCGACCCCTCGGTCAATCGCCCCTCACCAACGACGCGGCGGAAGAAGCCGCCCAACTCGGGCGTCTTGTTGCCCATGTGACCGCGCTCGACCAACTTGACCATGTACGATGGCATGACGAAGGCATCCCGCGCCTCGTCCTGCACATTGTCGTAGACGTTATCGACGATCGCCTTGTGCACATCCCAGCCGACGAGGTCGATCGTCGCCAGCGGCGCCATCGCCCGGCCGGTGTAGGGGCCGATCAGCGTGTCCATCATCTCGACGCCGTGCTTCTCGGCGAGCTGCGCGACCTCGTTCAGCACCTTGAAGCCGATCCGGTTGCCGGCGAAGGCAGGCATATCGGCACAGACGATCACCTGCCGGCCAAACCGGTCGGAGAGGATGCTTGTCAGCGACTCGACAACAGCCGGTTCCATGTCCGGATGCGGGATCACCTCGACGCCGATCATGACGTGCGGTGGGTTATAGAGGTGAATGCCGGCGAAGTGCTTGCGGAATCCCTCGCTCCGCCCCTCGCACATGCCGCGGATCGACAAACCGGAGGAGACAGTCGCGACGATCGCATCCGGCGGGCGGGCGGCATCGACCTGGGCGAAGATCTCCCGCTTCAATTCCATGTCTTCGGCGAGGCACTCGAAGATCAGGTCGGCGTCGGCGAGCGCCGTCTCCATACCATCGGAGTAGGTCATCGACTCGATGCCATCGGCGATCCGCTCCGACTTGGCGATGCTCTGGATCTGGGCGAGGGCGCCCTCGCACTTGCCGAGGTCGCGGGCGACGAGCGTGACATCGCAGCCACCGGAGGCAAACATCGCCGCCGAACCGGCGCCCATCGCCCCGTTGGCACCGAGCACGACGACCCGTTGAACCCTGATCGGCGCGGACGTTTCCGTGGTCATTCCATACCTCCGTGACGTGTGACAAGCGTTCGATTCGGTGCGTGCGAGGTAGTTGCTCTACTATGGCGCATCACGGTGCGTGGGCCAAGCCGGTCCAGGCCCGCCGAGCGAAGCTGATATGCTCGTGAAAGATCGCGGTCAGGGAGCAGGCGATGTCGCAAACAACCACGCGGATCACCCTCGACGAGTTCCTCGCGCTGCCCGAGGAGGAGCCCGCGCTCGAGTTCGAAGACGGGATGGTGACGCAGAAAGTGTCTCCCAAGGGACGTCACAGCAGGCTCCAAACGTGGGCCGTCGGGCAGTTCAACATCCGGATTGAACCCAACAAGCTCGGACTCGCATTTACGGAGTTGCGGGCTACGTTTGCCAACATGTCGCGGGTACCAGATGTTTCCGTGTACCGCTGGGACCGGATTCCGCGCGACGTAAACGGCGATGTCGCGGATGACTTCACCGAGCCACCGGATATAGCCATCGAGATCGTCTCTCCTGGGCAAAGCGTCAACCGGCTCATACGACGGTGCCTAACCTTCGTGGATGCCGGCGTGCTCGTCGCCGTACTCATCGACCCCACAGATCGATCGGTCGTCGTGGTGCGCCCCGGCGTCGAGCCGATCGGCCTGGCCACCGGTGACACGCTCGACCTGAGCGACATCATCCCTGACCTGCGCCTGGATGTGGCGGCCCTGTTCGAATCGCTGAGGCTCTAACCGAACAGGGCCGTTCCAGCCTATCCCGGGAACTCCGTCGTGCCGGTGCGGGGCGCTCCGACCAGGATCGCCATGTTGCCGGCGGGGTGGCGGTTCTCGTACATCAGCTGATGCGCGTCCGGGACCTGCTCGAAGGTGTAGGTCTCCGACAGACAGGGATCGACCTTGCCCGCGATCACGAGGTCGTTCGCGGCGGCGGCGTTCTCGTCGTTGGCGAAGTGCGAGCCCTGCAGCCGCTTCTGCCGCATCCACAGATAGCGCAGGTCGACCACGGCGTTGTAGCCGGTCGTACCAGCACAGATCACGACCATGCCGCCGGTTTCGGCCACGAAGATCGAGGTGGGGATCGTATCCTCGCCGGGATGCTCGAAGACGATGCGCGGGTTCTTCCGCTCGCCCAGCGCCTCCCAGAACTTCGCCCCGAAGGCGCGGGCACCCTTCATCCAGGCGTTGTACGCCTCCGTGTCCGTCCAGTGCGGCATCTGGCCCCAGTGGTCGAACTCCTTGCGGTTGATCACGCCCTCGGCGCCGAGGTTCCGGCAGTACTCGAACTTCTCTTCGCTCGAGACGACGGCGACCGGACGCCCACCCATCGCCTTCACCATCTGGATCGCCATCGAGCCCAGACCGCCGGAACCACCCCAGATCAAGACCGGGTCGCCCGGCTGCACTGTGTTCGGCGGCCAGCCGGCGAGCATCCGGTAGGTCGTGGCGGCGACCAGCATGTAGGCGGCGGCCGCCTCCCAGGTGAGATGCTGCGGCTTGGGCAGGCACTGATGCGCCTGTACCTTTGTGAACTGGGCGAAGCTGCCCCAGCTCGTCTCATAGCCCCAGATGCGGAAGGAGGGGCTGAACATCGGGTCGGTGCCGGCGGCGACCGAGGGCTCGTCCGCCGCCCACTGGCCGCAGTGGATCACGACCTGATCGCCGACCTTGACGTTGGTGACGGCGTCACCGACCGCATAGACGACGCCGGACGCATCCGAACCGCCGATGTGGAATCCCGACTCGTCGGGAAAGTACGGATCCTTGGGCCGGGGCCGGATCACGTCGACCGGGGAACCGAGCGCGGCCCAGACGTTGTTGTAATTAATGCCGGCCGCCATCACGTACACCAGCACCTCGTCCGGCCGCAACTCCGGCACGGGCACCTGTTCGATCTGGAAGGCGGTCTTCGGCTCGCCGAAGCGCTCCTGGCGGATCACCTGGGCATACATCCGCTCCGGCACCTGCCCCAACGGCGGCGCCTCCCCGACCTCGTAGATGTCCTTCTGCGTCTTCGTGACCATAAAGGTCCCCTCCAAGAAGAGGTGTTAGCCATTAGCCATTAGCTGTTAGGTTCGGCGAGAAGCTCCTAATGGCTAACAGCTAATAGCTAATGGCTAACACCTACTACACCGCCGACGGCGGTCGATAATCGCCGAATACATCGCGCATGACGCCGCAGATCTCGCCGAGCGTGGCGTAGGATTTGACGGCGTTCATGATCGGCGGCATCAAGTTGTCCGTGCCCTCGGCGGCGGTCCGCAGGGCGGCGAGCGCCTGCGTGACGGCGCGCGGGTCGCGGTTCGTTCGCGCGGCGACGAGGCGCTCACGCTGCGCGGCAGCGAGCCGCGGATCGACGCGGAAGATCAGCTTCGGCTCCTCGTCGGCGGCGCGGTAGCGGTTGACGCCGACGATCACTTCCTTGCCGCTCTCCACATCCTGCTGATACGCCCAGGAGGCGTTCGCGATCTCGGACTGCATCCAGCCGCTCTCGATCGCCGTGACGGCGCCGCCCATCGCGTCGATCTGCTCGATGTACTCGACCGCCTTCCGCTCCAGCTCATTCGTCAGCCACTCGACGTAATACGAGCCGGCCATCGGGTCGACGGTATCGGTGGCGCCGGTCTCGTGAGCGATGATCTGCTGGGTGCGCAGGGCGATCCGCTGCGCCTCCTCGGTCGGCAGCGCCAGCGCCTCGTCGTAGCAGGAGAGCGCCATCGACTGCACCCCACCGACGACGGCGGCGAGCGCCTGGATCGCGGCGCGGACGATGTTGTTCTCCGGCTGCTGCGCCATCAGTGTCGAGCCGCCGGTCTGCGTATGCGTGCGCAGCATCAACGAGCGGGGATCGGTCGCGCCGAACCGCTCTCGCATCAGCCGTGCCCACAGGCGGCGGAGGGCGCGGTACTTGGCGACCTCTTCGAAGAAGTTGTTGTGCGTGTTGAAGATCCACGAAATGCGCGGCGCGAACTCATCGACGCCGACGCCTTTCGCTTGCACCGCTTCGATATAGGCGACCGCGTTGGCGAAGGCGAACGCCATCTCCTGGACGGCGGTCGAGCCAGCGTCGCGGATGTGGTAGCCGGAGACGCTGATCGCGTTGAACTTCGGCATCTCCCGCGCGCAGAAGGCGATCAGGTCCGCCGCCAACCGCAGCGATGGGCGCGGCGGATAGATGTAGGTGCCGCGGGAGACGTACTCCTTGAGCACATCGTTCTGCGCGGTCCCCTCCAGCTTGGCGAGCGATACGCCCTGCTGCTCGCCGACGGCGGCGTACATCGCCACCAGGATCGGCGCGGGCGCGTTGATCGTCATCGAGGTCGAGACCTTGTCGAGTGGGATCCCCTCGAACATCGTCTCCATGTCGTAGAGCGAATCGACGGCGACACCGACCTGGCCGATCTCGGAGGATGCCATCGGGTCGTCGGAGTCGTAGCCGAGCTGCGTCGGCAGGTCGAAGGCGACGGACAGCCCCGTCTGGCCTTCGGCAAGCAGGTAGCGGAACCGCCGGTTCGACTCTTCCGCCGTGCCGAAGCCGGCGTACTGACGCATCGACCACAGCCGCCCGCGATACATCGTCGGCTGAATGCCCCGCGTGTAGGGGAACTGACCGGGAAAGCCGAGGTCGCGCTCGTACTCCAGATCCTCGACATCGAGCGGCGTATAGAGGCGGTTGACCGGCACCGAAGATGTGGCGAACGCGGCTTCGCGCTCGGGGCTGCGGTCGAGCGTCTTCTTGAGCTGCCCTTCCTGCCAGACCTTGTATGCCTCGCCGACCTTGCGGATCGTCGCCGGATCGAACATCACGCCGCCCCCAGGGCTGTTTGTGAGAGTTCCCACGAATTACAGTGCGTCCAATGTAAACGTCGCCAGTGGTTTGCCACAATCACCCGAAGCGTGAATGACAATCCGCTCTATCAATTTGCCGCATAGGCCAAACCTATCCTCGCCATCCCGGGAGCGCGGACAGCCTTGCCCGCAATGGCGTCAAGCACCCAGGCGGGCAAGGATGCCCGCGCTCCCGGGAAAGACGGGGTCGTGCGTCAACCGAACACATCGGCCAGAGTCGTCAGGAGGCACACCCGATGTCAGTATCAGTGCTCACACTCAACATCTGGCACAACAACGGTCCGTATCCAGCGCGACGCGCGCTGATCCGCGACTGGATCGCAAGGCTGCGCCCCGACCTGATCGCATTTCAAGAGGTGCTGCGCGGTCCGGGTTGCGACCAACTGCACGACCTGACCGATGGCTTCGGCTACCACGTCGATTTCGTGTCCGCCGTGCCGTTCTGGAACGACACCACGCTCGAGTTCGGCAACGCCGTCGCCGCCCGCTGGCCGCTGCGCGACCGGGAAACGATCGTCCTGCCGGACGCCGGCGACGGTGAGATGCGGGCCGCGCTCAGCGTCACGGTTGACACCCCCTTCGGACCGATCGGCTTCACGGTCACGCACCTCAACTGGAAGCCGCACCACGGTTGGATCCGCGAGCGGCAGGTGATCGCGGTCGGTGACCTCTCGCGCTGGCGCCGGCCACGGAACGGCTTCCCGCCGATCCTCGCCGGCGACTTCAACGCCGAACCGGACTCGACCGAGATCCGTTACATCAAAGGACTGCACGCGCTCGACGGCCAGAGCGTCCACTTCCACGACGCCTGGGCCATCGCCGGCGCCGGCCCGGGCATTACGTGGTCTAACCGCAACCCTTACGCACGCCAGGCGTTGGAGCCGGATCGCCGCATCGACTACATCTTCGCCGGCCGCCCGCTGCCAAACGGCGCCGGTCTGATCGAGTCGTGCCGGGTCGTCGGCGATACGCCGGAGGAGGGCATCTGGCCCTCCGATCATTTCGGCATCTTTGCAGAGCTACGTACCGAGCCGTTCGATCGAAGGGCTGACAATTCGTGACGCTTCGACGATTCAAGGAGACAACCGTTGTCCCCAACCTGCCATCTGCCGCTCACTGTCTCGGGGGTTACGGCGGGGTCGGGGGCGATCGACGGCTGGGATCCGCCGGGCTCTTGAGGCCAACGGCGTTGCCGTCGGGATCCGAAACAATCGCGAAGCGCGACCCCCAGAAGGCGTCGTAGGGCGGCTGCTGCCCCTGGTACCCGGCGCCGGTCAGTTCCGCATAAAGCTGATCGACCGCCTCGCGCGACCGGAGCCGGAACCCCAAGACGCCCATGCCACCGCCCGCCTCACGCTTCCAACCGCGATTCCACATCTGCGCGAACTCAACGCTGTCAAAGTCGAGCTCGATGCCATCGGGCATGATGGCCTGGCGATGGTGACGATTCCACTCCGGCTCCGTCTCGGGAATCGTGAGCCCGAGCTGCCGGTAGAAGGCAACGGTCGCTTCCATGTCCCGCACGACGAGGTTGATCTCGTTAAAGTCCGGCTGCTGGTCAATCACCGTATCGTCCTTCATCGTCAGAGCCTCTCATCAGGCGTTGATAAACCAGACATGGCCGAAGGGATCTTCGAGCTTGCCGGTGCGTCCGTACGGTTCATCCTTGAGTGGTCGCACGACAGTCGTTCCCGCGGCGACGGCCCGCTCGAACGCGGCATCGGCGTCCTCGACCGTGAGCACGAGCGCGCTGCTGCTGCCGCCGAGCGACAGCGGGCCGAGCACATCGATCTCCGGGTGCTCGTCGGAGATCATGATCAGGACATCGCCAATCATGAATTCCGCGTGTCCGATCCTGCCGCCTGCGTCGATGATGCGCTCCGCCGTTTCGACGGCGCCGAACGCCCGCGTGTAAAAGTCGATCGCCGCGGCGGCATCCTTCACGGTCAGATACGGCGTCGCGGCAATCACATGCGTACCGGCCGGATTCGTAGTCGTGGTCATCGTCTCTCATCTCCTCCCGCGGTCAAGCAGACCGAGGTTGCGCCATGAGCGCCCGTAGCTTCTTCGGTGCGGTCATCTCGTAGCTCTCGGCTGCCAGCTCCGCGATCTCATCCCAGTCGATGGCACCCTCGAACCGCACGCCGATCCAGCCGTTGTGGCCGACGTAGGGCGGCACGAAGAACCGCTCCGGGTCGGACCCCACCAACGCCTCTTGTGCCCCCGGCGGCGCCTTGCACCACATCGACACCCGGCCGTCGCGGTGGTCTGTGCTGTACATGGCGAAGATCTTGTCCCGCACGCGGAAGGTGGGCGTCTCCTCCCAGGTCAGCTTCTCCGTCGCCTCCGGCAGCGCCAGGCAGATCGCGCGCAGACGCTCCAACGCATCGACATCCATGATCGGCTCTCTCATTCACGTGTGATTCAATCGCGCGCAGGCTGCCGGTGCCGCCCACACTCAAGCGACGCAATCGTCGGCCGGTTCGAGCATCGCGGCCAGCCGCTTCGGCGCGGTCATCCGATAGCTGTCGCTGACGAACCCGCTGACCTCCTCCCAGTCCACATTCTGATCCAGGTCAAAGCGCACGCCGATCCATCCCTTGTGTCCCACGTAGGGCGGAATAAAGTACCGCGGCTGGCTGGAACCGATCAGGATCTCCTGCAGGCCGGGCGGACCTTTGCACCACAAGGCCACGCGGCCATCGCCGTGGTGGTCGTCCATGAACATGGCGAAGGTCTTGTCCCGCACCTGAAACGTGGGCCTTCCGCCGGGCTTCTCCGTCGCTTCCGGCAGCGCCAGGCAGATCTGCCGAAGTTGCGTCAATGGATCACGAACCATCGGCCGGACCTCTCCTTCAAACTACAGACCCGGCGCCGGCTGCCAAAGGCTGAAGTGTGTCCCCTGATCGTCGCGACAATTGGCGCTGGTCTGCTCGCGTTGAATTTGGGCCATAGCCGTCCCCCCACGATCGACTAGTCACCAGCACTGACGCCGGTTGCGCATCATTGCGTTCCAGTATACAAGAACATATGTGCGTTTCGCACTGGATCAACCGCCAGTCAACGGCTTATCTAGATGTACCGCCTCGCGAAACACGAGGCCCCTCGGCTGCTCACGTTGCCGGCGATGTCAGCGCCGGCGGTTTTGCCGCATCGCCGGCCCATTCGCTACGCTGTCAGGGCGCGGCGAACGTCTCGCCGCCTCCCTCGCAATCGGAGCACATGATGGCCCGCATGCAAGCCGATATCCTCGCCCGGTGTCTTGCTACTCCCGCAATTCCCGCCGTCCTCGCCACCACCCGCAAGGACGGCCGCGGCTACCTCGTGCCCGTCTGGTATCTGTGGGAAGAAACCGGCGGCGCGACCGCAACCTACCCGTTCTACCGCCACGGCCGGTTCTGGCTGATCGGCACCTACACCCGCCGCTGGTGCAAGCACATCTTCGCCGACCCGCGCGTGTCGCTGTGCATCCAGGGCGGCGGCGTGCCCGGCTATGTCGCGGTCGATTGCCAGGCCGAGCCGGTGCACCCCGCCGACGTTGACATCTGGCCAATCGCCACCCAGCTCGCCCGGCGCTACGTCGGCCATAGCCGGGGTGAGGAAGCGGCAGAAAAGTTCGTCGCCAACATGCGCACCGAGCCGCGCCTGCTCTTCCGGCTCACGCCGGAGAACTGGCGGTGCATCGACCTCACCGTCTACACCGGCACCCGCGCGGATCTGGCCTACCAGGAGCGGACGACGGCGCGGGCGGAAAGCGACTAAGGCCGCACGACTACGGCCGCTGCCGCCCGCGCCGCGCACCACGAGGACCGCACCGCGCGGAGGGGATTGTTCAGAGTTCGAGCCCCTTTGGCACGCCGGGCACCTGTACCTTTTGCACTTCGCGGATGATGTGGTGGGCGCGTTCCCGCTGGGCCGGCGTGCCGGTGGGAAGGTCGCCGATACCGATGCGGCTGGCGTATTCGCGGTGTTCCTTGACGAACTCCGGCAGCTTGTCATAGGTCGATGTCTGGGCAAACACACGGGTGATGTCTTCGGTCACCGCGTTGCGCATGTCATCCCATTGGCCGCGCAGCGATAGCTCGTGCAGCTTCATCCCGAAGTCCCTCAGGCCGTGGACCTCAAAGATCTCGTGGTAGCTACGGGTCGATCCGTAGAAGGAGATCGGCTGGCGTAGCCGGTCCAGCTTCTGCTCGATCTCGGACTCGGTTTCACCGAAGACCGTGAAGCCGCCACCGGTAATTTCGATGTCGGTCCATGTACGGCCGCTGCGCCGTAGCCCAATGGCGACGTTCGGCAGCAACACCTCGCGCATGTACTTGTCGGTCATGAAGCCGTGCGGCATGACGACGTCGGCAACCTCACCGGCCGCACGGGACATGCCATCGCCGACGCAACCAAGTCCGACCTTTGGCATCGGGAAGTCGATCGGGCCGGGGTTGAAGTTCGGCGTCATCAGCGTGTAGTGGTAGTACTTTCCAACGTAGTGCGGTTTCTCACCGGTCTGGAATGATCGCCAGACCGCCCGCAGCATCGTGATGTATTCCTTCATCCGGGTGGCCGGTGCGCCCGGCCATTCGACGCTGAAGCGGTTGATATTGTGGCCCTTCACCTGGCTGCCCAGCCCGAGCGTGAAGCGGCCCTGGCTCAGCTGCTGGAGGTCCCACGCTTCCATCGCCAGCACCGTCGGGCTGCGAGGGAAGGCGATCGTAAACGTGCCGATGCCGATCTTGTCGCTGTTGGCAGCCGCGAGGGTCGCGTTCAGCATCGAGTCGTGCTTGGTCTCGCCGATCGTGAACTCGTCGTAGCCCATCGCCTCGGCGGCGCGGACCACATCGGCAGTATCCGCGAGCGCGCCGGACAAGCCGCCGGTTGACACTTTCATGGCGGCCAACCTCCTGATCAATGGTTCTGCCTGGGCAGCATACCGAAGATCCCCGCTGTGGGGGACGGCCGGCACGTCTGGATGAAAGTCACACAACGCGGCCGGTGTATCGTAGGGCTAAGAACAACACGGGCGGGTCTTGGGGAACCATGTCGGCGACGCGGTTGCTCGTTCTCGGTGGGGTACGTATCTATGGCCGGGCGCACGGCTATCGCCTCGGCGTCGACCTGCTCTCCTGGGGCGTCGAGCAGTGGGCCAACGTCAAATGGGGCTCGATCTACCACGCGCTCCGCAAGCTCGCCTCCGAAGGCCTGCTGACGGCGACCCAGTTCGAGAAGTGGCCCGGCCGCGTTGACTACGAGATCACCGCGCGGGGGGAGGCCGAGTTTTTCCGCCTGCTCCGGGATGCGTTGAAACAACCCAATCATCACCCGGAGATGCTGGCCGCCGGTGTGGCGATGTTGCCCGCGCTGACCCGAGACGAAGCGGTCGCGTTGCTGAGAGCGCGGCTCGCCACCCTGGAACAGGAGCGCGGCGAGATCGTCAGCGCGCTCGACCAACCCGGCCCTTCTGACCTCCCGAGCCATATCGCCGAGCTGTACTGCCTCTGGATGAGCTTTGCCAGCAGCCAGGTCGAGTGGACGCGCGGCCTGATCGAACGGCTGGAGAACGGCGCCTACGTCATGGCCGGCGAGGACGGTCACCCCTTCGGCACCTCCGGCACGCCGCACGTCGAACACCCCTGATCCTTCGCGACATAATCCGCGTCCTATCTTCCATCGATTCATCTATTCAAACTTGACTATCGAGTTTCACCGCCCTATCCTTACGATCCCAGCGACATTATTCAAGTTTGAATAGGAGGTCTATGGTGAGCTCGATCGGATTCGCGGTCGTCGCCGAGGGGCTGTGTAAGCGGTTCGGCGACGTCAGGGCGCTCGACGGGTTCGACCTGGCCGTGCCGGCGGGGACCGTCTGCGGCCTGCTCGGCCCGAACGGCGCCGGCAAGACAACCGCCGTTCGCATCCTAGCCACCCTGCTCCAGCCCGACAGCGGCCGGGCAGAGGTCGCGGGTTTCGATGTCGCCCGTCAGGCGACGGAGGTGCGCTATCGAATCGGCCTGGCCGGGCAGCAAGCCGCCGTCGACGAGATCCTCACCGGCCGGGAGAACCTGGTACTGTTCGGCCGCCTCTATCGGCTGAGCATGCCGGCGGCACGGCGGCGGGCCGATGAGTTGCTGGAACAGTTCGGGCTGACTGCTGCCGCGACGAAGCAGGCCAAGCACTACTCCGGCGGCATGCGCCGGCGGCTCGACCTCGCCGCCAGCTTCATCCTTGCCCCGCGCGTGCTCTTTCTCGACGAACCGACCACCGGCCTCGACCCGCGCGGCCGCAACGAGGTCTGGGAGGCGGTCCGCTCGCTCGTCGCCGGCGGCACGACCGTCCTGCTCACCACCCAGTACCTCGACGAAGCCGATCAATTGGCCGGTCAAATCGCCGTGATCGACCGCGGCCGCGTGATCGCGGAGGGCACGCCCGACGAGCTCAAGACCACGGCCGGCGGCGACCAGATCGACATCATCCTGCAGAGCGCCGCCGATCTCACCACGACGGCCGGCATCATCGGCCGTATCTGTGAGAGCGACGTCGAAGTTGACCAGGAGAACCGCCGCGCCAGTGCGCCGGTGCGCCGCCGGGTCGCCACGCTCACCAGGGTCGTCCGCGCCCTGGATGACGCCGGCATCGAGGCGGAGGATATCGCGTTGCGCCAGGCAACTCTGGACGATGTCTTTCTGCGGCTCACGGGACACCGCGCCGAACAGGCCAAAGAGGAGGTGGCGGCATGAGCATCCAGACGCCGGCGATTCCCCAATCATCGCTCGACCGATTTCGCTGGGCCGGCATCGACGCCTGGTCGATCGCCGGCCGCGACCTACGCCACTGGATCCGCGAGCCGGTCAGCATCATCTTCCGGCTGCTCTATCCGATCATCTCTGTGCTGCTGTTCGGCTACGTCTTCGGCAGCGCGATCGTCGTCGCGGGCGGCGGCAACTACCGCGAGTTCCTCATGCCCGGCCTGTTCGCGATGACGATGATGTTCGGCATCGGCGAGACGATGGTCGCCGTCGTCACCGACAGCGCCAAGGGCGTCACCGACCGCTTCCGCTCGATGCCGATGACCCGGTCCGGCGTCGTCGCCGGCCGCAGCATCGCCGATATCCTCAGCGCAACGCTCGACCTCTCGATCCTCGTCGTCTGCGGGCTGGCCGTCGGCTGGCGCTGGCACAACGGCCTCGGCGAGGCCCTGGCGGCGGTGGGTCTGCTGCTGTTGCTGCGCTTCTCCGTGATCTGGGTCGGCATCTACCTGGGCCTGCTCGTGCGCACGCCCGAGGCCGCCAACAACCTCTACGCCCTCCTCTTCCCGATCACGATGCTCGCGAACACCTTCGTCTCGCCGTCCCAGATGCCCGACTGGCTCGGCGTGATCGCCGAATGGAATCCGCTCTCCTCCACGGTCGCCGCGACGCGCGAGCTGTTTGGCAACCCCGGCATTGAAGGAGACTCTTGGATCGCGCAGAGCGCCGTGCTGATGGCCGTCGTCTGGCCGCTCTTGCTGATCGCCGTCTTCATGCCATTGTCCGTGCTGCGCTTCCGGCGTCTGAGCCGCTGACGGCAATCGCTGATCGTACCCTCCCTTCGCCTGCCGTTCTCTCGCTTCCGTACTCTTCAGGTTTCCTGTACACCCACAACTCAGATCAAGCGACGCCGAAGTGAAAGGAGGCGACCCCGCCATGGACCTCGCAACGCACCCGCTTGCGCCCAAGACCGGTCCTGAAGAACGGAAGAATCCACAAAGGCCGCGTCGCACCAGACCATTTCAATGGCTGGCGATGCTGCTGCTCGCGATTGCGGCGTCGGCGGCTTGGCCCGCGGCTGACGCCGTCGCGAACGGCGGGCCAAAGACCCAGACCGATGACGCCGCCCAGATTATCGCGATCGCGCAGGACGCGATGGGAAAGTACGACCTGAAGGCGGTGATCCTGCGTGTGACGATTGACGGCGAAGAAGTCGTCACCGCCGCGCGGGGCGAGTCGATGACGGGTGTTCCTGCCACGCCGGACATGCACTTCCGCAACGGCGCCGTCGCGATCTCCTATATGTCGACCCTCCTGCTGCAACTCGTCGATCAGGGCCTCGTATCGCTCGACGACCCTCTCTCGAACTGGCTGCCCGACCTGCCGGACTCCGACCGCGTCACGCTGCGGATGCTGGCCAACATGACCGCCGGTTATCCCGACTTCGTCCAGAACGAGCAACTGCACACCGAGTTCTACGCCAACCCCTTCCGGCAGTGGACGCCGCAGGAGTTGATCGCGATCGGCCTGTCGACACCGCGCGTGTTCGCGCCGGGGACCAACTGGGACTACGCCCACACAAACTACGTCATCCTCGGCCAGGCGCTCGAGGCGATCACGAAGCGGCCGCTGGCTACGCTCATGCAGGAGTACATCCTCGATCCCCTCGGCCTGGACAACACGCAAGGCTGGACGACGGCCGAGATCCCCAGTCCCGTGCTCCACGCCTTCACATCGGAGCGCCGTCAGGCACTCGGCATCGCCGATGGCACGCGCTTCTACGAGGAATCAACATACTGGAATCCCTCCTGGACGCTCGCCCAGGGCGCGATCCAGACGACGAACATCTACGACATGACCGCCACCGCTGTCGCGATTGGCGAGGGCACACTGCTCTCGCCGGAGTCGCACCAGGCACAGATCGCGCCCAGCCTCCTTGGCTTCGGGTCGCCGCTGGCGGGATGCCCGGCCTGTCACACGCTCGACGAAGGCTACATCTATGGCCTCGGCGTCATCATCAGTAACGGGTGGCTCCTCCAAAATCCGCTGTTCGGCGGCTACAGCGCGGTCGAAGGTTACCTGCTCTCCAAGAAGATCGCGATCGCCGTTGCCACCACCTACGGTGAGCAGAGCTTCGACGACCAGGGCAACTACAAACATGGCAACGTGAGCCAGCAGATCTTCGCCACGATCGGCGCCTACCTCGCGCCGGACGAAGCACCACCGCCCAACCCGAGGTAAGCATCAGTGCCGTCTCGTCGGGTTTGCAGGAATTTAACACCTGTCTACGAATCGGTTGAGGAAGTCATTGAGGTTGACGGCCTATTGTAACAGTAGACAGTTTCCTCCTGTCGCGCCGGTGATGAGATTAGGGGTGGTCTCATCACCGGCGCACCCTTTTTCCCCCGGCGCGTCTCCGTTGTCAGTCCGATGGTTTCCGTGAGTGCGCGCCCGACTCGCCTCCCTGCCGGATCGCCGGATATACTGGCACAGACATCAGCAAAGGCCACCGCCATGGGCATCACGCGTCAGCTTCGCTGGCTCCTCACGGTTTCCAAGAAAAACGGCTAGTCCGCTGCTTACTGCAACCGCGTCGGTGTAAGCAGCAGGCTGGACGCACACCACGAGTTCCGAGCTTCAAGCGGGCATGCATGCCCGTCGAACGTGGAACCCGGTGCCGCGCTCCTCCTGCGTTCCTCGCATGGAGGATTTTGTCATGCCCATGCCCCATCGCACCCAGATGCAGGTAATCAAGCGCCGCCTCACCGGCAAGGAAGGGCGCGACCGCGTCCGCGAACTGCGCGCAATCCTCGACGGTCTACCGAACTACAAGAACGGTCCCTACGGCGAGATCCGCAAGTGGGTGCTGGACCAGATCGACGAGTCCTACGTCCGCACGCGGGCCGTCCACCGCGACTCGATCGCCGTCCGCCGTGAAGGAGCAGCACAGGTCGCGCTGGTGGGACCGCCGAACGCCGGCAAGTCCTCGCTGCTGCACGCCCTCTCCGAGGTACAGATCAAGATCGGCAACTACGCCTTCACCACGCTGCGGCCGGTGCCCGCGCTCGTGCGGATCGGCGGCGTCCTCGTCCAGTTGGTCGAGATTCCCGGCCTGATCGAAGGGGCCACCGAGGACCGCGGCGGCGGCCGGGCGCTGCTCGGCGTCCTGCGCGGCGCCGACGCGATCGTCTACTGCCACGAGGCCGCCGCACCCCTCGCCCCGTTGCAGACGGTGCGCGCCGAGGTCGCCGCCGCCGGCATCGAGCGTCCCGCCCTGCTCGCGGCGACCAAGCTGGACGACGCGCCGGCGGATGCGCTGACCCGGCTTCAAGCCGAGGCGCCGGATCTCCCCGTGATCGGCGTCTCCGTGCTCGACGACGACAGCCTGGAGACGTTCAAGGCCGCGGTCTGGCGGCTGACCGGGCTGAGCCGCATCTTCCTGCGCCGCAACGGCCACGTCGAAGAGGAGCCGCTCGCGCTGCCGGCCGGTGTCACGGTGATCGATGTCGCCGCCGCGATCCACAAGGATCTCGCGGAATCATGTCGCGGCGCCCGTGTCTGGGGCCGATCGGTCCGGTTCGAAGGACAGCAGGTCGGCCGCCAGCATCGCGTCGAAGACGGCGATGTGGTCGAGGTGATAACCCGATAGGCCGGCGTGCGCGCTTGCCGCGCTACCCGGCCCGGCTGCCGTGTATAGCTCGGACGGGGCGCTGACGCGGCACTCGCACACGGCGATGCTGATCGGCAGGCCGGCACGCGCGTGTCTCCGGCCGGTACGCGGTGGGGAGCGATCTCCCGCCGCGCGGAGATGAACAGTGTCGGTTGACGTCGAAGGCGGCCCCGAAGCCAAACCGCACCAACGAGCAATCACCCACGAGGCGGCGCGTCTGAACCGGCACATCGATTCGGAATACGGACGGGCGTCCTCATCCGACGTGGTGGCGATGGACGGCGTCTCCAAGTCCTTCGGCGACACCACCATCCTCGAAGGACTGACACTCCATGTCCCTGCCGGCGAGATCTACGGCTTGATCGGTCCCAGCGGCTGCGGCAAGACCACCGCCATCCGGCTGCTGCTCGGCGTGCTCGCCCCGTCCGCCGGCAATGTGACCGTGCTGGGCGTGCCACCCGCCGGCTTCACCGCCCACCAGCGCGAGCAGATCGGCTATACGCCGCAGGGCTTCTACCTCTATCCGACGCTGACCGTGCAGGAGAACGCCCGGTTTGTCGCCGCGCTCTATGGCGTCCCCTGGTTGCGCAGGCGCCGCCGGGTGAAATCGGTGTTGCAGTTCCTCGAGCTCTGGGAGGCCCGCGGACGGCTGGCGCGGGACATCTCCGGCGGCATGCAACGCCGGCTTGCGCTCGCCTGCGCGCTGATGCACGATCCCCGCCTGCTGTTCGTCGATGAACCCACTGCCGGCCTCGACCCGGTGCTCCGCGAGAAGATCTGGGAGCATCTGCGCCGCCTCCGCGATGAGGGCCGCACGATCGTCGTCACCACGCAGTACATCGACGAGGCGGTCTACTGTGACACCGTCGCCGTGATGAACGAGGGCCGGATCGCCGCGATCGGCACGCCCGACGAGCTACGCCGCCGGGCGCTGGGCGGCGAGATGCTGGAGGTGGAGAGCGAGCAGCTACTGAGCCGCGAGGATGTCGTCGCTCTCTGGCAGCTCGACGGCGTCCAATCGGTCGACCGCCAGACCGACCGCACCCTGAAGCTGATGGTCGAGGATGTCACCACGGCAACGCCGGCGGTGGCGCGCCTGCTCACCGAGCGCGGCCACGAGGTGACCGCGGTCCGTCCCTCCGTGCCATCCTTCGACGAGGTCTTTCTCGCGATCGTGGGAAGGCGATAATGCGCGCGCTCACCCGCACCCTCAGCTTCTTCGGCACCTGGATGGCGGAGGTCGTCCGCCAGCCGGCGCTGATGCTGAGCCTGGTCGTCGGACCCTTCCTGCTTCTCCTGCTCTTCGGCGAGGGAGTGAAGCTCGGCGCGCCGCTGCCACGGACGATCCTCGTCATGCCGGAAGACGGCCAGGATGAGCGGATCGACCCGGTGCTCGATGACCTGAGCCGCTACCTCGACATCGTCGCCGAGACGCACGACGTCGAGGACGCCAAGCAGCGCCTGATCGAGGGCGAGGCCGACCTCGTCGCCGTTGTACCCGATGCCCCGCTCGAACAGATCCGCGCCGGACAGCGTTCGCCCGTGGTGATCTACACGGCCGAGATCGACCCTGTCCGCGCCACCTACGCCCGCACCTACATCCGCGAGCAGATCGCCTACCTCAACCAGCAGACCCTGAACAAGGCGATCGGCGACGCGCAGGCCTCCGCCGCCGAGGTGCAAGGGCAGCTATCCCGGGCGCGTGAGTTGGTAGCGACCGCGCGTTCGGCGCAGGGCGACCTCGAACGGGGCCGGCAGGCGGTCCGCGATCTCAAGAGCGTGGTCGATCCGCTAGCGGACTCGGTCAATCGCGTCAACGCGGCGACGGAAGGGGTCAATTTCGTCATACCGGGCATCGGCAATCCCGCCGAGCGCGCCCGTGACCTCTCCGCGTCCGTGCAGCGCCTCCAGCAGAACGTCGACCGCCTTGATGCCCAGCTCGCGGGCGGAACGGTGCCGTCGGACGCAGAACTGGCGGCAATCGACCGCGACCTGGAGCAACTCGAACACCAGACGGCAGAGGCGTCCCACATCCCCTCCGAGGTGCTCAGCGCGCCGTTCGTGGTAGACCTGGAGAACGTGGCGCCGCTCGTACCCGACTACATCGACTTCTACGCCCCTGCCGTGCTGGCGCTCTTGATCCAGCATCTGGCGATCACGCTCGCCGCGCTGTCGATGGCGCGCATCCGCCTGATCGGCCTGATGGAACTGCTGCGCACGGCGCCGGTCCGCCCGCTGGAGGTCGTCACCGGCAATTACATCTCCTACGGCAGCCTCTGCGTGGTCGCCGGTGGCCTGCTGGTCGCGCTACTGACGCTCGGGCTGAAGGTGCCGGTCTCCGGCTCCTGGGCTGCCTTCGCCGCAATGCTCGGCCTCGTAATCCTCAGCTCGCTCGGCATCGGTTTCGTCGTCTCAATGCTCTCGTCGAGCGAACAGCAGGCGGCCCAGATCGCGATGCTGACGCTGCTCGGCTCGATCTTCTTCTCCGGCTTTATCGTCCCGCCCGACACCCTCAGCGCCCCGATCAGTGCCGTCGCCTACCTCTTCCCCGCGACCTACGCGATCCGCACCCTGCAGGACGTGATGCTGCGCGGCGTCCTCCGTCCCCGCATCGACCTCCCCGACCTGGCGACGGTCACGCCCTACCTCGACTTCGTCATACTCGCAATCGCCGCACTTGTCCTCTTCCTGCTCACCGTCCATCTCTTCCGCCGCGAGTTCCGGCCGGGATAGCGGGAGATTCACCACCAAGACGCCAAGACACCAAGTCCTGTTAATCTTGGCGCCTTCGTGCCTTGGTGGTGATGCATTCCGGCTACGCCGCCTGCGCGCGCTCGTACCGCCGCTGAATAGCGATCGGGATAGCGACCATCGCCAGACCGAGGGCGATCATGCCGATGATCACCGGCCACTGCCAGACCGATGGCAGGTACAGCGCCAGGAACCAGGAGTGGATCGGAGTTCCGATCAGCTTGACAATTAACGGAACAAGCCCCTGCGGAAAGAGCGGCAGCCAGAAGAGCGACCAGCAGATGTAGACGAGGATCGCCATGCGGCGCGGCATGGCCGGAAGCTGCATGTCGCCGACACCGGCAGCCTTGGCGGGAGCCGTACCACTCCGCATCAACGCGAGCATCTCCGGCCCGCGCGCCCGCAGCCGGCGATAGGCGATGCCCCCGAGCAGCCAGGCGAAGAAAGCTCCGCTGAGCAGTCCGGCCGGTATCCCGGCCCACGTCAGCAGCGGCTGATCCCACACTGTACCGGCCAGCACGACACCACCCGCCGGCAACGCGGTGAGCGGGACGAGGATCAGCATCAGCATCGCGTAACCCATCTGTTCGCCATCGTTGTCACCAAAGCTGAGCGGGTTGCCGCCGCGCTTCTGCGGATCGGTTCCCGGAATCAGCCCGACGACGGAGAGCAGCACCACGAGACCAACAGCACCGCCGAGCACGGCGGGGAGCAGTGCCAGCACCCAGGGCCAGACGGCCCCCTGCCCGCTGAGTGCGGTCGCCACGATCGAGATGAGGATCGCCACCGGCGCGACGGCCAGCAGCCAGGCGAGTTGCCGGCCGCGCACATCGTCCCGTTCGGCGTCCGGTGTCATCAGCGTCAGCCACAGGGCCGTGCCGTCGACGCCATAGAGGTTGGCCGAGCTCGACGCCGCCATCAGCACGGCGGCGACGCCGATCCAGGACACCATGCCCGTCCAGCCGGCGGTGAGCGGGATCAGACAGAACAGCAGTCCGTAGAAGAAGGAGAAGCTCATCAGATTGATCCGCATCGGGTCGCGGGACCAGGCGCGCAGCTCCTTGGCGACGACCGCGCCGCGCCGCCCTTCGGCTGCCGGCAGCGGCAGCCGCCTGCCCGAATGCGGTAGCTGCGCGCTCCCCTGTGGGTTGGTGATCCGGCGGGAGATCAACGCCGTCCACCAGAGCAAAGCCCCCGCGAGCAGCACGCACCACAGGAGCAGCATCGCGACGGAGACGAGCCAGTCTGATCGGTCCACCGCCTCGATCACGACGATGCCCCAGCCGGAGGGCAGCGCCAGCAGCACCGTCTCCATGAACGTCCGGTCGTCAGCCATGCCCAGCGCGACCACCAGCCACCATCCCTGCGACGCCAGCGCGATCACCGCCGCGGTGACGAAGCCGGCCAGGACCGCACCTGTCCACGACCGCAGCAGCAGTCCGAAGAGCGCCACCGCCAGCCGCGAGAAGAGCACCGCCGTGAGGAGCGTGAGCATCGTGGCCGGCACCGCGATCAGCGCTGGCCACGGGCCGAGGCCCGCACCGTAGACGATCAGCGCCACAAACGCGATCAGACTGATAGCCGGCGCAATCCCGGCGAAGGCCGCGACCAGCAGACCGGCGGCGATGCGGCGCGACGGTTCCGGCAGCATCGAGAAATATTCCGGACGCAGCGACTCGTCGCCACCGCCGGAGAAGAGCGGTCCGAAGATCCAGCCCAGCACCCAGACGGCGAGCAGCGTCGGTAGCTGCTCCGGCCACAGCACGGCGGCGGCCAGCGTCGCGCCGGCGAGCGCCAGCGCGAGCATCGCGAACGTGATCTCCCAGGTGAGCCGCTCGCCTTTGGCCGAATGGCGCAGGATCGCCAGCTTCATCCGGATCAGGACGAGAGCCACGACAATCCTTCCATGCCGCCCGTCGGAGCGCCGACCAACTCGACGAACGCCGCCTCCAGAGTCCCTCCCTCGCGCACATCCTCCAGCGTTCCGGCGGCGACCACGCGCCCCCGATCGATCACCGCGACGTGATCGCAGAGCTGTTCGACCAGCGCCATCACGTGGCTGGACATAACAACAGAACCACCGCCGGCGACGAACCGTTGGAGGATCGCTCGAATCGCCATCGCGGAAACCGGGTCGACCGCCTCGAACGGCTCATCCAGCACCAGCAGCCGCGGCGCGTGCAGCAGCGCGAGGGCCAGGCTGATCTTCTTGCGCATCCCGGTCGAGTACTCGATCACCAGCGTCTGCTCGGCGTCGTCGAGCTCAAATACCTGGAGAAGTTCCGCCGCCCTTTGGTCAACGGTCCGCGCGTCGAGTCCGCGCAGCAGGCCGAGATAGGTGAGCACCTCCCGGCCGGTCAGCCGCTCCGGCAGCGCCATGCTGTCCGGCAGCACGCCGATCAGCGCCTTCGCCGTGGTGGGCTCATCCCAGACATCGACGCCGAAGATGCGCGCCGACCCTGCGTCCGGGCGCAGCAATCCGACCGCCATCGACAGCAGCGTCGTCTTCCCGGCGCCGTTCGGCCCGAGCATGCCGTAGAAGGAACCGGCCGGCACACTCAGGTCGATATGGTCGACCGCCGCCTTCTCGCCATAGACCTTGTGCAGCCCCAGGGCCTGCATTGCCGGGGTCTGCCGTCCGTTCTGCGTGACCAGTCGGTCATGCGGTTCATCACTCATGTCTCGTCCCGTCTGCATAGCCAAATTCTTACACGGCATGCCGGCGCCGGCACTACACCACCTGGATAAGTGGTCGGCTGGATCGTTTTCTAGTGGTCGAGCGGCCCCGTTGCGGCGTAGCCTCATACGGCGGGGACACACATGCGGAGGTGTGGCGATGGAACGCTCGAACAGAATCTACGTTGGCACGCGCAAGGGACTGTTCCGGCTCTGCTCACACGATGGACGCCGGACCTGGATGTTGGAACCGCCCTCGCTCGGCGGCTGGAGCATCAATCACGCCATCGAAGATCCGCGCGATCCGTCGCGGATCTACGCCGCCGCCAAGAGCGAGCACTGGGGACCGATGGTCGCGCGGAGTGAAGACGGCGGCTGCACCTGGAACGAACGGGGACCATCCCCTGCCTTCGCACCGGATCAGGGACAATCCGTCGAAGCCGTCTGGTACGTGCGTCCCGGCCACGCCGAGCGGCCGGGTGAGGTCTGGGCAGGCGTCGATCCCGGCTCCCTCTTCCGCTCGCGGGACTGGGGCGCAAGCTGGGAGCCGGTGAACTCGCTCAACCAGCACGAGACGCGCGAATACTGGATGCCCGGCGGCGGCGGCCTCTGTCTCCACAAGGTCGATCTGCACCCGACCAACCCCGACAGCCTGATCGTCACGATCTCGGCGGCCGGCTCCTTCCGCACCGACGACGGCGGCGCCTCCTGGAAGCCGATCAACCGCGGCGTCCGCGCCGACTTCCTCCCCGATTCCGTGAAGGAAGCGGGCGTGGGTCAGTGCGTTCATCATCTCGTTCGCTCTCCGGTTGATCCGGAATGGCTCTTCCAGCAAAACCACTGCGGCATGTACCGCAGCGCCGATGGCGGCGCAAGCTGGCAGGAGTGTGGTGAGGGACTACCCTCCGAGTTCGGCTTCCCGGCGGCGATCCATCCGCGTGACCCGAAGACCGTCTACCTCGCGCCGCTGATGGGCGATAGCTTCCGCGCATTCCCCGACGGGGCGATCGCGGTCTGGCGGTCGCGCGATGGCGGCGATTCCTGGGAGCCGCTCCGCGCGGGATTGCCCCAACACGGCGCCTACACCAGCGCCCTCCGCGCGGCGATGGCAACCGACTCCGAAGATCAGGCGGGCATCTATCTCGGCACCGCCACGGGCCAACTGTTCTTCAGCGCCAATGAGGGCGAGAACTGGGAACTGATCGCCGACTTCCTCCCGCCGATCCTCTCGGTCGAGACGGCATAGGCGGCCCTCACCCCCGGCCCCTCTCCCGCCGGGCGGGAGAGGGGAGCCTGACGCAACCATGAACCCCAGCCCGCCCCTGGTACAGTCTGACCGATCGATCGACACCCTGATGCTCACGGCCACGCTGTGCT
>JBFXAN010000032.1:0-50500 GCA_050184225.1 Dehalococcoidia bacterium
GAATCGCGGCCCGCCGACCTCCGCTCACCCACGGGCTCGCCCGCCCTCAGGGCCGCCGGTCTGGCGTGCCGGGCGGAACCTCGCCCGCCACCCTCACTCTACCGACCTCGCCAGATACAAGGGCTGCTTACTCCAGCGACCGCGTTACCTGGACCTGTTCGAGCCGATCGACGAGGGCGGTGCGGCGGGAGCGGATGGTGGTGCGGTGGGCGACGAGGGCACGCAGGGTGGAGAGCGTTGGGGCGCCGCGCACGGACGCGATCGTCGTGAGGTATTGTTCGACCTCGCGGACGGCGAGGGCGAGCTCCCAGACGTGGGTGCGGGCACCGCCGGCCGTGCGGTCGGCGACGACGCGGTGTTCGAGGTCGGTGACGGCCTCGTCGAGGTTCTGCGCCTGCTCCGCGAGGTCAAAGGCACGGCGGCGGAAGCGGCGGGCGCCGGCGTGCTCGGGATCGAGGCTGAGCGCCGCCATCGAGATTCGCTCGAACTCACGCACGGCAATCAAGTACTGCTCCATCGAATCGCTTGTGGCGGCGAGCTCGAGCAGCCCGCGTACCTCGCGGTTGGCGCGACGGGAGCCGCGACGGGAACCGGAATCGAGCGCCGCGACGCTCGGGGCGATGGCGAGCTGCGTGACCCGCCAAGCCAGCCAGGCGCCGCCGACGAGCACCGCCGCCGCGGCGACGACGGCCAGTAGGGCGACGATCAACGCCACGATGATCGACGCGGCGACACCGGCCACCACCAATCCCCCGATGATCAACCACGGATTCCGTGGCAACCGAACAACGTATCCGCCATAACGACCGTACATAGTCCATCACTCCAGAATGCGCCCTGTTCTTCAGAGTACCCCCGCGCGGACTGATCGGAAAGTAGGGGTAGCCGGAATACCCGATCTCAGGAGCCGAACGAGACGATTGTGAAACGCTGCACGGATGCTTGACCCTGGTTCACAATACTCCTAGAATCTCCCTACAATGCACTTATGATCGCGGCAAATGACTAGGTTTAGGGAGATTTCACCACGACGCTGGGATGCGGGGGTTCCTATCGTGTCATCGCTGTCGCCGGCATCGACTACCGCCACGCAACACCCAACGGGGAATTGAGGAACCCATGCTCCTCTTTGCCGGACTCAGCCATCAGCGAACGCCGCTTGCGCTCCGCGAACGGTGTGCCGTTTCCGTTGACGAGCGCGATCGGGTGCGTGCCGATCTCACCGACCGCTTCGGTCATGCTGTGCTGCTCTCGACGTGCGGGCGAATCGAGGTCTACGCCGACGTCGCCGACGATGCCGCCGCCGAGTTCGCACCGACGATCGCCGCGTGGCTGGCACGGCGGGCCGCAATCACAATCGACGAGATCGACGCTTATCTCGACCGTGCAGCCGGCGACGAGGCGATGCGACGGGTGGTTCGGGTCGCCTGCGGGTTGGCGTCGGCGTTGGAGGGTGAGGATGAAGTCCTGGGGCAGGTACGGCGCGCCTGGCTCGATGCCGGGCTTGCCGGAACGCTGTCGCCGTCATTGGACTCTGCCTTTCGTCTCGCCGTGAGAACCGGCCGCCAGGTCCGGCGGTTCGGTAGCCGCGACGCGTGGACCTCGCTGGCGGAATCCGCCGCGGCGCACGTCGGGCTCGCGGCCGGCGACCAGGCGACGCCGCGAGTGTTGATCGCCGGCAGTGGTCCGATGGGTCTGCGGGCGGCACATACCCTCCGTGCCCGATTCGGCGCCGACCTGGAGATGAAGATGGCCGGGCGCACACCCGCGCGGGTGCATGCCCACGCCGCCCAGGTTGACGCGCAACCGCTGAGCCTCGCCGAGATCCCGGCGGCGCTGGCGTGGGCCGATGCGGCGATCGTCGGTCTGCGAACGCGCGTGCCCTTGATCAACGCCGGGTCGATCGCACCCCGCGATCCGGAGCATCCATTGCTGGTCGTCGACCTCTCCCTGCCCCGCGCGGTCGAGCACGCCGTCGGTGCGATCCCCGGCGTCAGTCTGCGTGATGTCGATCATCTCTCGAGCGAGGAGCGCGGACACTCCCGCTGGGATGCCGACGACCGCGATCGGATCGAATCCCTTGTCGAGCGGGCGCTCGCCGACCACACGGCGCTGACCCACCGCACCGATGCGGAAGCAACCCTCGCCGCGCTTCGCATCCAGGCCGACGGCGTGCGCCGGGCACAGCTCGACCGCACCCTCCGGCAATTGCCACAGCTCGATGCCGAGGCACGCTGGGTGCTCGACGCGCTCACCCGCGCGATCGTGAACCGCGTTCTGCACGCACCGACGATGCAGCTCAAGGGTGCGGATGGCGAGGCGATCGCGGCACAGGTGCGGGAGGTTTTTGGGCTGGCGGACCTCTCCCCCGGCCCCTCCCCTCGCAGGGGAGGGGAGTCCTGATCTGGGGTGGGGGTCAGCGTCAACGTTGCGGCAGACTGACGGTGGCGTGGTCCACGCGGGCAGACCACGGTAGAACGAGACTCCCCTCCCCTGCGAGGGGAGGGGCCGGGGGAGAGGTTGGACAGGAGAAAATCATGCGATATCGACCGCTTGCGGGAACCGATCGGCAGGTGTCGGAGGTTGGGTTCGGCGTTTGGACGGTGACGGCCGGGTGGTGGGGTGACTATAGCGACGAGCAGGCGGTGGCGATGATCCGGCGGGCGCTCGACCTGGGGATCACGTTTTTCGACACGGCGGACACATACGGCGATGGGCGCGGCGAGACGTTGCTGGCGGAGGCACTCGGCGCGGAGCGCGAGCGGGTCGTGATCGGGACCAAGTTCGGCTATGACCCTTCACGGCAGGAAGGCCCGCGCGGGCAGCGCGAGCTGCCACAGGACTGGTCGCCGGCGTTCGTGCGACGGGCATGCGAGGCGAGCCTGCGACGGTTGGGCACGGATCGGATCGATTGCTGGCAGCTGCACAACCCGAAGATGGACGCGATCGAGCGCGATGACCTCTGGCAGACGCTGGAGGACCTGCGCCGCGAGGGGAAGATCCAAAGCTACGGTGTGGCGCTCGGCCCACGCATCGGCTGGCGCGACGAGGGACTGCGCGCGCTGCACGAGCGGCGCGTCCCCGTGATCCAGATCATTCACAACCTGTTTGAGCAGGACCCTGGGGCGGACCTGATCGCGGCGGCACGTGAGATCGGCGCCTCGGCGATCGTGCGCGTGCCGCACTCGTCTGGACTGTTGGAGGGACACTTCACAGAGGAGACAACGTTTGCGGCCGGCGACCATCGCCGGCATCGCTCCCGCGAGTGGTTGGTCGAGGGGGTGAAGAAGGTGGAGCGGGTTCGTTTCCTCGAGGCAGACGGAGCGCGGACGCTCGGGCAGGCGGCGCTCAAGTGGCTGCTGGCCGATCCGCTGATCGCCTCGACGCTGCCGAACATCTACGACGAGGCGCAACTCGCGGAGTTCGCCGCCGCGCCGGACATGCCGGACCTCTCAGAGGAAGAGTTACAACGCTGCGCCGCGCTCTATGCGGAGAATTTCGGCCTGACGCCGGTCGAGGCGGCCGGCTAGCGGACGATTCACTACCAGGGCGCGAAGGCGCCAAGATTTCAGAGAACGTGGCGTCCTGGCAGTGAATCCTCCCAATCAGCGAACTGGGTAGGGATTATGACGACCACGCGCGTTCCGACCGGCATCGATGACCCGGTGAACACGGCGATCCTTGCCGTCTCGGAGGACCAACTCCAGGGGTTCCAGCGCGATCCCCTCGGTGTGATCGCCGCCCGGTCCGGCGTGCCCGTCCCCCTGGTGATCGAGCGGATCCGGGCGATGCTGGAGGCCGGAACGATCCGGCGGGTGCGACAGACGTTGATGTCGACCAACCTCGCCGCTGGGGCGCTGGTGGCCTGGCGTGTGCCGGAGGATCGGCTACAGCGTGCCTTCGATCACATGTTTCAAGATGATCCTTTCTCTGGTCATGTCGTCATCCGCACGGCGGACGCGGCAACCGCCGGCGCGACGTACCGGCTGTGGACAACGCTGAAGGTGCCACAGGGGTATTCGATCGAGAAGCACGCGCGCTATTTGGCGGAGCAGGTGGGTGCGGAGACGTTTCGGCTGATGCCGGCGAAGGCGCTCTTTGCGCTTGGGGTAGGCCATACCAGGCGGCGCGGCATGGAGCCGGGTGCGCGGGCGGACGAGCCGGCCGAGGTGCTGACCGTCTCGACCGTTGCGCTGTCCGACCTGGAGTGGCGGGTGTTGACCACGCTCAAGCGTGAGTTCGCGGCCGGGGAGATCGTGCCCGACCTCTGGAACGCGCGCGCTGCCGAGGCCGGCATGACGCCGGACACATTCTGTGAGATCGCCGAGTCCCTGGAACAGCGCGGCGTGCTCGGCCGGTTTTCCACGTTCCTCGAGCACGTCAAGCCGCTGGCCGATGGCCAGCGCGTGACGCGCTATAACGCCTTGTTTCACTGGGCCGTGCCGGTGGGCCGGGAGATCGAAGCGGGGCGTGAGGTCGGCCGGCACTTCATCATCACGCACGCCTACTGGCGCGAGGGCGGGCCTGAGTTCCGAAACGTCAATGTGATGGCGGTTTGTCACGGCATGGAGAAGGAGATGGTGCTCGCGCACAAGGCCGCGATCGACGCGCACCTGACGGAAGCCGGCATCCCGGCCGGCTACACCAACGTCTTCTGGGGTGGGCGCAGCGAGATCAAGCCCTCGGAGATCTCGCCGATCGTCTATGCGGAGTGGTGCAAGTCGCGCGGTGTTGACCCGGAATCGATGCGGGTCTGAGCGCCGGACATTACCGCTCTGCCGGATTCGCCTGATGGACAATCGCGCCGCCGACGATCGTCATCGCCACCGGGATCGACGCGATGTGCTGCGCATCGCAGACGAAGGGATCGTCGTCGAGCACCACGAGGTCAGCGCGTTTGCCCGGCTCGATGCTGCCGGCGATCGCTTCCTCGAAGGCGCCGAACGCGGCCCAGGTCGTGAAGGACCGGATCGCATCGAGGCGAGTCATGCGCTGATGCGGCTGCCAGTGGGGGTCATCGCCATCGCGCGGCCGCCGGGTGACGGCGGCATGGATACCGTAGAGCGGGTTCGGGGGTTCGACCGGAAAGTCGGAGCCGCCCAGGATGATCACGCCTGAATCGAGCAGCGAACGCCAGGCATAGGCGCCGGCCAGCCGGTCGGGGCCAATTGCGTCGCCGGCCCAGCGCATGTCTGAGGTGCAGTGGGTCTGTTGCATGCTCGGCAGCACGCCCAACTGACGGAATCGGGGGATGTCCTCGCGACGCAGGATCTGGGCGTGTTCGACGCGGAAACGGCGATCCTCACCCGGATAGCGGTCGAGCACAGACGCGAAGGCATCGAGCACGGTCGTGTTGGCGCGGTCGCCGATCGCGTGGATGCACGGCTGGAAGCCGGCGGCGGCAGCTTCGCCGGTAAGGTGTGCGAGTTCTGCCGGTTCGATCAGCGTCAGGCCGGTGTTGTCCGGGGCGTCGCGGTACGGCTCGTGCATCGCGGCGCCGCGCGAGCCGAGGGCGCCGTCCGCGAGAAACTTGACGGCGCGGATCGTCAGCCGGCCGCGCGGATCGATCTCCGGTCCGCGCTCGCGGTAGGCGGGCCAGGCGCTCCGCGAGCGTCCCATCACGGCGGCATAATTCCGAAACGGGAAGCGGCCGCGCTCGATCAGCCGCCTGTAGGCGTCGATCGTTTCGAGGCCGATCCCCATTTCATGCACGCCGGTCAGGCCGACGCTGAGACAGCGGGCAATCGCCTGCTCGATCGCGGCATCCGTCTCCGCTTCACCCGGCTCTGGGATGACCGAGCGCACGAGATCCTGAGCGAGGTCAATGAGCACACCCGTTGGCTCTCCATCAGCGTCACGCAGCAGACGGCCGCCAGGCGGGTCTTCCGTTCCGCGATTGATGCCGGCGGCCCGCATGGCGGCGGCGTTCACCCAGGTGGCATGACCATCGACGCGGGTCAGGGCGACCGGATTGTCCGGAGCGGCAGCGGTCAGCGGAGCGTACGACGGAAAACCGCCGCCCGGCCAGAGTGACTGATCCCACCCTCGCCCCACGATCCAGGCGCCGCGCGGCCGCTCCCGCGCGGCGGCCGCCACCGTCCGCGCCACATCGTCGACCGACGTGAGGCCGCCGGCATCGACCGATGTGATCGCCCGCGCCAGCCCGATCAGGTGCGCGTGACTGTCGACGAATCCGGGCAGCACAACGCGACCCCGCAGGTCGAGCGCTTCCTCACCCGCGTCCGGGTTGATCTCCTGTTGCTGTCCGACAAAGGCAATCAGCCCATCGCGGACGACGATGCTGTCGGCGGTGGTGTTGTGCGGATCGAGGGTATGGACGCGGGCATTGGTGAGGAGCATTACCTAACCCGGTTCGCTACGCTCACAGCGCCCCCTTCCCTCGCAAGGAAGGGGGAGTTCTCGTCGACCGAGGCTGACAGTATCTTCTCGGTTCTGCGTGGCGAAGTGAAGATCGTTCACCCATCGCAGGAGAGGACGCCCCCTTCCCTGCGAGGGAAGGGGGCGCTGTGAGCGTAGCGAACCGGGTTAGATTTCCCTATTTCGAGACGAAGACGTTGACGAACGATTCGGCGGCCCAGCCGTAGGTGACGCTGAGGGTGTAGCCCTTCACCCACGGCTGCAGGGCGAAGTAGGCGGGGCCGATCATCACCGGCGCGTAGTAGGCCTTTTCGTTGCCACGGGCGACGATTTGACGAATCGCCGTGACGCGCTGGTTCTCGTCGAGGGTCGTCACTTCCTTGTCGATCATCGCGTCCAGTTCCGGGTCGTTGATGCCGGCGTGGTTGCGCGTGCTCTTCGAGTGCAACTGATTGAAGACGAAGTCATGCGCGTCCGTCACCGGTGTCTGCAGGGCGAAGGCGACGCCATCGTCCGGAATCCGGCCGAAGAGGATGCCGCCGGAGACGATCCATTCACCGCGATAGTCGGCGGGCACGACCGAGGGCTGGAAGACGTTCGTCTCGCGGAGGAAGCCTGAGGTCGCCTCCGCCCACTGGTTGTAGACCTCGGTGTAGCCGTTGGGCGTGTAATAGAACTTTATCGGCAGCTTGTTGCTCTCGTCGTAGCCAGCCGCCTGCAGCAGGGCGACGGCCTCGGCCACATCCTTCTTGCGGTCGCCGGTGCCGAAGAAACGGGTCGAGGGTAGGTTTGCCGGATCCTTCGGGTCGGTCCACCACTTGCCCAGGTTGGTCGGCACGAGATTCTGCCACCAGCCTTCACCGTCGTAGGTCAGGCTGAGCAGCGCGTCACGGTCGATCGCGAGCGAGAGCGCCTGACGGACCCGCTCATCGGTGAACGGGCCGCTGCCACGCTGTTGGGTGAAGATGAACGGCAGCGTCCCAGACGGATACTTGATGATCGTTGCCTGGGGGTTGCTGCTGCGCACGTCGGGAATGCTCTCGTGGGTGACCTCGACGATATCGAGCTTCTCCGCCTGGAACTGCGCCAGTTGTTGCGAGCGCTCGCCGATGATCGCCATCGTCCAGGAATCGACGTAGGGCTGGCCCTTGAGGTAGAACTCCGGATGCTTGCGGAAGCGGAGCGACACGTCCGGTTGGTTGGACTCGAGGACGAACGGGCCGGCGCCGACCATGTCTCGACTCGGGTCGAGCGACGTGCCGGTTTCCTTGGGCAGAATCCACAGGTATTGCGGATTGGCGAGCGTGTTGAGGAACGGCGCATACGGCTTGGACAGCCGGAAGACGGCCGTCTGATCGTCCGGCGTCTCGATGCCGGTGACGCCGGCGGCGGTGAAGACGGCGCGGTTCTGGTTCTTCTGCTCGGAGACAAAGCGCTCGTAGGAGGCCTTCACGTCTTCCGATGTGTACAGCCGTCCGTTGAGCGGCGGCTTGTCGTGGGACGTGGCGTCCGGCCGAATCTTGAAGACATAGGTGAGGCCGCCGTCCGTGATCTCCGGCTGCGCGGCGGCAAGATCCGGCACCGTCTCGTAGTTCTGGGCAGTCCTGGGATCGCTGTCCGTCTTGAACTTAAGCAGGCGTGGGTAGGTGAAGGCGGCGATCCGCTGCGTGGTATAGGACGTATTGACGACCGGGTCGAGCGGCGGCGTCAGCGGGTGATGGAAGGTAATCGCACCTCCCAGCTTCGGCTGCTCGCCCTGGCCTTGACTGCCGGAGATGACGCCTGCCTCGCGGGTGGCCTCGCCGATGATGCCGGATGAGTCGTCGGTGCTGCTACCACCACAGGCAACGAGAAAGGCGGCTGCCCCCGCGCCGCCTGCTACACCGAGCGCACGACGGCGGCTGACGCGGCTCACCCTCGTGACCCAGAATCTATTCCCCAAAGACATGGAACCCTTTCCTCTCCTTAACAGGTGTCATTCGTGAACACCTAGTCCGTGTAGGTTCCTTTAATTATGTCATCATTGTGCGTTCTGGGCATACTCTTCCAAGAATCGCCTCGTAGTATCCTGTGCAACGGTCGATCGGTCGACGCCGGAGCGGCGGGTGACTGACGCCTGGGGTCAGCCGTGGACGCCGGCAACGCCCGCGCTGCACGGCGCCGGGGCTTCGGCAGCCTCTGGGACCGTTGTCAGCCGGCGGACCGGCGACGCGAGCAGCCACAACGCGGCGAGGGCGTTGATG
Organism: Dehalococcoidia bacterium; assembly: GCA_050184225.1. Lineage (GTDB taxonomy): Bacteria > Chloroflexota > Dehalococcoidia > CAUJGQ01 > CAUJGQ01 > JBFXAN01. The sequence continues at coordinate 8,622 of JBFXAN010000032.1, forward strand.
CCGATACCGATCAGCAGCGTAAGCCGCAGCCCGATTTCTTCCGCCAGCAGACCAGCCGTCAGCGTTCCGACGAAGGTCACCGCCAGCGCCGCAAACCGGATACTCGCGTTCACCCGGCCGAGCACACGGTCCGGCGTCACCGACTGCCGCAGGCTGGTCGTTGCGATGTCGTTCACCGTCGCCGCGGGGTCGGTGATCAACTGGTTCGCGACGAGCAGACCGACGGCCAGGAACGATGTGTCCTGGGCGAGAACGGTGAGGAGGGTGCCCGCGGCGGAGACGAACAGGGAACCAATGACCGCCGGTCCAATGCCAATCCGGCGGACGGCCCGCTCGGCGACGACGGCGCCCGCCAAAGAAGACAGCCCGCCGATGCCGAAGATCATGCCAAGTACGCCCGGCCCGAACCCAAGCTCGCGGTTGAGGTAGAGCAGGATCACCGCGCCGATCACGCCGCGGGCGAGCGCTTCGAGCGCCGCGCTCCCGGCCAGTGCCCGCAGCACCGGTTGCTGCCAGACCACGCGCAATCCTTCGCCAATCTCACGGCGGATGCTCTGCCGGTTTTCCGGGGGAGCCAGCGTTGATTCAGGGACACGAATGCGGAGCAGGCACAGAGCGGAGATGACGAACGACACTGCATCGACCAGCACGGCGAACGGCGCGGTCAGGATCTGCACCAACCAGCCGCTGATGCCGAAGGCGCCCACCTCCGCCGTCGAGGCGCTGGCGGTCAGCTTGCTGTTGCCCTCCAGTAGTTCTTCCCGTCGAACGACGGTGGGCAGGAAGGACTGATAGGCGACATCGAAGATGATCGTGAGGACGCCGGTGAGGAAGGCGACAACATACAGTTGCTCGATACGGAGCACGCCGGCGATAGCGGCGATGGGGATTGCGGCGAGCAGCGCCGCCCGGAGCAGGTCGGCGGCGATCATCAACGGCCGCCGGGGCAGCCGGTCCACCCAGACGCCGGCGACCAAACCGGCGACGATACCGGCGACGGGTGTAGCAGCGGACAGCACGGCGACCTGGAACGGCGACGCATCGAGGACGATGATCGCGGTGAACTGGAGCGCGGTCCAGGTAATCAGTGAGCCGAAGACGGAGACGGTCTGACCGGCCCACAGCTTGAGGAAGTCCGGGTTGTGCCAGAGCCCGGTCAATCGGAAACGCACGGCAGGAGTCCTCGCTGTTCAAGCAGTCCGCGAGCCACGCCCGCGTTCGGGCGGTACATCGGCGGCCAATGGGTCGAACAAAGTCGAGGATGGGTTCAGAGGGATCAGAAGATGGGCGGCCGAGCAGAGCACGCCAACACCGCGCTCCCATGGTGAAGGGGGCGCGGCACAGCGAGAGACGGCGGCCGGAACGCGGAACGTCCGGCGGCGACCCTCCTAACCCTGACGGGGAACGATGCTACAGCGCCCGCTGGTGTTCATGTCAGACACCTCGTGGCCGATGATAGTTGAACGAAGGGAGAGGCGCCAAGCTGCCGGCTCACTCTGGCCTTGCCTTTGTCATCCTGAGCGGCAGCGAAGGATCTCGGCGGTGCGAAGTTGTCCGAGATCCTTCGCTGCCGCTCAGGATGACAGGGAGCGTCCGTCGCGCGATCGTTCTATTTCCGGAAGCGGAGCATGCGGCCGCTGCCGGCGCCGGTGTGGCGGCCGTTCTCGTAGGCGACGGCGCCGTTGACGACGACGAGGGCGATGCCGGCCGGTTCGCGCTTGGGGTCGTCGTAGGTGGCGGTGTCGATCACGGTGTCCGGGTCGAAGAGGACGAGATCGGCCCAGAAGCCGGGGCTGATCTCGCCCCGGCCGGTGAGGCCGAAGGTTTGGGCGGAAAGGGAGGTCATCCGGCGGACGGCCTCCGATAGGGAGATAATGCCCTTGTCGCGGACGTAGTGACCGAGGACGCGCGGGTAGGTGCCGAAGAGACGCGGGTGCGGCAGACCCTCCATCACCGGTAGTCCGTCGGAGCCGATCATCATCGACGGGTGGCGGAGGTTGGTTTCGATGTCTTCCTCCCGCATCGAGAATTGGATGGCGACCGTCTCCCGTCCCGGGCCTTCGAGGATGCGCTCCGCTGCCTGTTCGGGGGGAAGGTCGAGCAGCAGCGCGACTTCGGATAGTGTCTTTCCCTCGAACTCTGGATGGCCGGGAACCGTCGCCAGCCGCAGGCGCTCGGCATAGGGACCATCGATCCGGCCGAGGTGGGCAAGCGCCTCCAGGCGGGTGCTGCCGGCGGTGTAGGGATACATGTCGAGCGTGACGGACTGCCCTGCCCGCCGCGCGACGTCTGATTTCGCCAGCGACCGCTCGACGAAGCCGCGGGTGGCGTCGCCGGTGGCCTTGTGGTGGGAGATGTGGACGGCGCAGGCCGCCTCCCGGCCGATGCGCAGCGTCTCCTCGACCGCGTCGAGCAGACCCTCACCTTCGTTGCGCATGTGCGTGGCGTAGACGCCGCCGAACGGCGCGATCGGTTTACACAGTTCGACGATCTCTTCGGTGACGCTCCAGCGTCCCGGCTCATAGATGAGACCGGTCGAGAGGCCGCAGGCGCCTTGCTCCATCGCCTGCGCAACCCAGTCCTGCATCTGCCGGAGTTCTTGTGCCGATGGCGCTCGTTGTTCCTCCCCCACGGCGGCGTACCGCAGCGTGTTGTGCCCGACGAGGGCGATGCCGTTGACCGCCGGGCGCCGCGACTCGACCGCCGCCATGTAGCCGGCGAGGTCGGTCCAGTTCACCGGCGTCTCGCCGACGCTGAGGATGGCGGAGTCACGGATCAGGCGGCCTGCTTCCCGCGTGGCCGGTGCGACGCTGAAGCCGCAGTTGCCGAGCACGCAGGTGGTGACGCCCTGGGCGAGCTTGAACTCCATGCCGGGATAGCGGAGCATCGCGCCGTCGTCGTGGGTGTGCGTGTCGATGAAGCCGGGCGATAGGACCTTGCCGTCTGCGTCGATCTCACGCGCTGCCGAGTCGCGGGCGTCGCCCACATCAACGATGCGGCCGCTGGTAACGCCGACATCACCCGGCCGCGGTTCGGCACCGGTGCCGTCGAGGATGCGGGCGTTGCGGATGAGCAGGTCGTACATCGATCATTCTCCACGGTGATCGTGATTGCGCTCGATCAGGATAATGATCGGCGCGCCCAACGGCGAACGGTCATGGGCTGCGGGCACGGAGGGCCTGCCGGCATCGGAGCCGGGCGGCAGCGTTGACGTGATGCCCCCGCTTCGGGTCCGCGCGACGAGGCGCTTGTGCATCTTCTACACTGAAGGCGGCAGAGGTTGGTCGGAAGCGATTCGGCGCATCCGGATGCCGGCGCGCCCATGAGGACGGCGATGTTACAAAACACCAACACCTCCCTGATCACCGATGCCGAGCGCGACCAGGCACTCGCTCAGTTGCGTGAGGCCTGTGTCGACGGCCGGCTCACGCTCGAAGAGTTCTCCGAGCGGGTCGAGACCGTGCTTACCGCCCGCACCCAGGCGGAGATCGCGCCGGCTGTGGCCGATATCGCGGCGATGCGCGACGCGCCGGTCGTGGAACGGGAGGAAACCGAACAGATCATCGCCGTGATGGGCGACGCCAAGCGCAAGGGCCGCTGGCGGATCGGGCCGTTGACCAGGGCGATTGCCGTGATGGGTGGCTGTCAGCTCGACCTGCGCCAGGCCGAGGTGACCAGTTCCGAGGTCGAGATCGTCGCCTACGCGATCATGGGTGACGTCAAGGTGATCGTGCCGGAAGGCGTCGATGTGGAACTCACCGGCGTGGCGATCATGGGCGACAAGAAGTACAAAGTCAAGGACACCAAACCATTGCCCGGCGCGCCGCTGATCCGGGTGCGTGCCTATGCGGTGATGGGCGACGTCAAGGTGGAGAGTAAACGATAGGCGGCGCTGGTCACAGGCGGAACAGCTCGTCCAGATCGATGCTGATGTTCGGCAGCACGGCAGGGTGGACGGCGCCGCCACGATAGATGGTTTCGGTATAGCTGCCGTCAGCCTGGCGGACGAAGGCTCTGAGCGTGCGCTCGCGGGGGTGGATCAGCCAGATTTCGGCGTCACCTCGCTCCTGGTAGCCGGGGAGCTTCTCCGACAGGTCTTCCTTTCCCGTGGACGGCGACCAGACTTCGACGACGAGGGGCAACGGCTCGCGATAGACCTCCAGCCGATCAGGCTCCTCACGTTTCTTTCGTTCGACGTATGCCCGCGGGACAACCATCACATCGGGAACATATGTCCGAGTCGCGGAGAACCGGACATAGCCTCTGTCTCCGCTGACGAGATACGAGTCAAAGGAGAGTTGCTGCTGGAGCCGAAAGGCAAGAACGATACCAACCTCGTTATGTCGTGTGGTCATGCCCGGCTTGGTCCGCAGCCGGCCGCAATGCAGCTCCCATTTCCCATCCGGGTCCTCCAGCGCAACCCGCTCGAAGGTTTCTTCACTCACCGGCATGATTGACTCCCGGAAGGCTAACCGACCCTTTCAGGTAATGGTAATGCTTTAGCTTGCGCGCCGCCGGCTCTCGCGGCCACATGCGGCCATTCTCGGACACGGCATCCGCCTCCCTATTCCCGACTCCTTCTGCCTGCTATCCTCCCGCCATGAAAAAGCGCGATGTGGATACGCCCGCTCTGCTGCTCGACCTTGATGTGATGGAGGCGAACATTGCCGCGATGGCGGCGTTCTTTCGGGATCGGCCCCAGAAGCTGCGTCCGCACTTCAAGACGCCGAAGACGCCGGAGATCGCCCGCCGCCAGCTGGAGGCGGGGGCGATCGGCATCACGGCGGCGAAGTTGGGCGAGGCGGAGGTGCTGGTCAACGCCGGGTTGGGACCGGTGTTGATCGCCAACCAGATCGTGGGGCGGCAGAAGATCGACCGGCTGATGGGCCTACTCGACCGCGGCGAGGTGATCGTCGCGGTCGAGAGCGAGTTGAATGTCCGCGAACTGGAGGAGGGGGCGGCCCGTTCGGGGCGCGCGCCACAGGCGATCATCGAGGTCGATGTGGGGATGCATCGCTGCGGCACGGCGAACCCGGAGGAGACGGTCGAACTGGCCCAGCGGCTGGCTGATGGTCCAATCCGCTACCGCGGGATCATGGGCTACGAGGGTCATGCCGTGCTGATCGAAGACGCCGCCGACCGGGAGGCGAAGGCGCGGGCGGCGATGGAACGGCTGAGCGCCCACGTCCGCGCCCTGCGCGACGCGGGTCTGCCGCCGGAGATCGTATCGAGCGGCGGCACCGGCACCTATGACATCGCCGGATCGTGGCCGGATGTGACCGAGGTGCAGGCCGGTTCATACGTCTTCATGGATGGCCGCTATCGCGGCGTCCGGCCTGACCTGGGACGGCCGGCGCTGACGATGCTGGTGACGGTGATCGCCCGACACGGTGACTACGCCGTGATCGACGCCGGGATGAAGGCGCTGACGAACGAGTTCGGTCCGCCCACGGGCATTGACCTCCCGATTACGGTTTTGCGCCTCTCCGAAGAGCACGGCACCATCGCCGTCGGAGACGCGGACCTCACGCCGGGGATGAAGATCGAGATCCTCCCCAGCCACAACGACACGACGCTCAACCTCCACAGCGAGTACTACGTCTGCCGTGGCGACGACGTGATCGACACCTGGCCGATCGCCGCCGCCCGCGCCTATCGGTGACGAGTTGAACCGCAAAGACGCAGAGGCATAGAGGTCAAATGTTGTCATGCTGAGGAGCGTAGCGACGAAGCATCTCGTCGATTGGTATCAAGGCGGCTGCGAGATTCTTCGCTGTGCTCAGAATGACAATTTGAACCTTTGCGTCCTCTGCGTCTCTGCGGTTCAAGAAATCGGTGAGTGATCTCGATGGCGAAGGTGATGGCGCCGGCGGGGATGGCGGAGCGGATTGAGGCGTATCTGGCGGCGAAGATGCCGGGGGTGTCCGATCTGCGGGTGCGGCGGGTGGTGCGGATTCCAGGGGGTGCGTCGCGGGAGACGTGGTCCTGTGATGTGCGGTGGGCGGAGGATGGTGAGACGCGGGAGCAGGGGTTGATCATCCGTGCCGATCCGGAGGCGAGCCTGCTGGAGTCGAACCGGGATATGGAGTTCCGCGTCTATCAGGCGTTGCAGGGGAGCGGGGTGCCGGTGCCGCGGGTGTATTGGGATGAGCCGGATACGGCGTGGCTGGGACGGCGCTTCTTCGTGATGGAACGGCTTGGCGGGGAGACGGCGCCGCAGGCGCTGATGACGGCGCGCTGGCAACCGCTGCATGAGACGATCGGGCGGCAACTTGCCGAGCACCTCGCGCGGCTGCATGCGGTCGATTGGCGGGCGTGTGGCCTGGACTTCCTCGGCGTGCCGGAGACGACGCGGGACTGTGCGGTGCGGGAGATAGACCGCTGGGAAGGGATTCTGCGGAAGGATGCGCTGGAGCCGCAGCCGGTGCTGAACCTGGCGATCCGCTGGCTGCGTCGCAATCTGCCGGAGGCGCAGCGGGTGGCGCTGCTCCATGGCGATTACCGCACCGGCAATTACCTGTACGGCGACGACGGCATCCACGCCTTTCTCGACTGGGAGATGGCGCATCTGGGCGACCCGCTGGAGGATGTTGGTTGGACGGCGATCCGTTACTGGCGCTACGGCGGCACCGAGAAGATCGGCGGGGTGATCGACCGGGAAGAGTTCTTCCGGTTGTACGAAGCGGCGGGCGGCGCGCGGGTGGACCGCGAGGCGGTGCACTTCTGGGAAGTGCTCGGCAACGTGAAGATGGCCGTGATCAGTTTGACCGGGGCACGCTCGTATAGCGAGCGCCGCACGCATGACTCGGTGATGGCCTACGTCGGCCGGAACATGCCGCGGCTCGAAGCGGAGATCATGGACCTGGTGCGATAGCGGCGAGGGGAGAGGCGATGCGACCATCCGGGTTGGAGCTGTTGCGTGGTGTCCGGTCGCTGTTGTTGACCGAGGTACTGCCCGAGATCGCGGCGCCGCATCTGCGGTCGCAGGTGATGATCGCGGTCGGGATGCTGGACTCGGCGGCGAAGGAACTGGACGATGGTCCCGCTGCATTCGGCGAGGAGCGGGCGCGGATGATGCTGCTGGCCACCGAGGCACTGCCGGTCGTCCGCCGCCTCTCGCAGGACGCATCGCTGGTCAGGGAACTTGAGGACGTGACGGCCGCGTCCGTGGAACCGCCGGCCCGGCGGGTGTCCGCGCTCAACGAAGAAGCGGCCCGGTTCCTGGGGATCCTCGACCGACTCAGCGAGTTTGTCGATCGGCATTCGGATGCGGGTGATGCCGAGGCCGGCGCGCTCGGCAGGCAGGTAGATGATGAACTGCGGGCGATCATCGCGCGGCGGGCGACGTGGATCGGCGGCAGTGGATGACGCAACACATCGAACCGATCGAGGTCGTCGCCTATAATCCGGATTGGCCGCGCTGGTTCGACGCCGAGCGGGACCGGCTGCTTCAGGTGCTCGGTGTGGTTGCCGTCCGCATCGACCACATCGGCAGCACGGCGGTGCCGGGGCTGGCAGCGAAGCCGGTGATCGACATCCTCGCGATCGTCGAACCGTTCCCACTGCCGCCGGCGCTGATCGCCGGCGTCGAATCGCTCGACTATGAGTTCAAGGGTGAATACGGCATCGTGGGCCGGCAGTATTTCCGCACGCGGCCGCACGCGCGTCACCTGCACGTCTTCGCGCCCGGTAGCCTCGAAGTCGGCCGGCACCTGCTGTTTCGGGACTACCTGCGTTCACACCCGGAGGCCGCGCGTGAATACGGGACACTCAAGCGCCGGCTCGCGGCGGAGCACCGGCGGAACCGCGAGGCATATACCGACGGAAAGGCCGGGTTGGTGAGGGCCATTCTGGAAAGGGCGGGCGCCGAGGCCACCACGGAGCGAAGCTGACAAGAGAGGAGCACCAACCGATGCTCACGCCGATGGACGACTTTCTGATCCACCAGGTCGCGGAGACGATCGACCATCCCGCCACGAGCGATCGCAATTTTTACGATCGCTACTACTTCAGCGCCTTCGCGATCGACGGTTCGGCCTTCGTCGCCGTCGCCTTCGGGCAGTATCCCAATCTCAATGTGACCGACGCCTTTGCCAACGCGGTGATCGGCGACCAGCAGTCCATCGTCCGGGGGTCGCGGGAGTTGAACGGCGACCGTGGCGACACCCGCGTCGGACCGATCCGGGTGGAGGTGTTGGAGGGGCTGAAGCGGCTGCGGGTTGTCTGCGAACCGAACGAGTGGGGGTTGAGCTTCGACCTGACGTTCGAGGCGCGGTCGATGCCGTATGAGGAGCCGCGGTTCTACCGGCGCGCGGGGGCGCGGGTGGTGCAGGACTACATCCGCTACACCCAGACGGGGCGCTGGTCCGGTTCGCTGACCGCCGGCGGCCGGACGATTCCCGTGGAGCCGGAGGGCTGGTATGGGGCGCGTGACCGCTCGTGGGGCATGCGGGCGGTGGGGGAGCAGCCGCAGGGCGGTGTGCCGGCGGCACGCGGTACGTTCTATTGGAACTGGGCGCCGATTCAATTCAAGGATCGGTCGCTGCTCTTCACGGTGAGCGAGGACCAGGACGGTGTCCGCTGGCATGAGTCGACGGTCCTCCTCCCACACGGCGGCGAGGCGGTGCGGATGCACGACATCCGGCACGAGTGGCGGTTCCGGCCGGGGACACGGGTGTTCAACGGCGGCCGGTTGACGTTTCGAGATCCGGAGAACCACGAGCACAGTGTCACCGTGCGGCCGCTCGGACTGGTATGGCACATGTTCGGTGGAGGGTATGGTCCGCCGTGGCGGCATGGCATGTACCAGGGTCCGCTCGCGGTCGAGGGTGAGGTCTGGGATCTCTCGACCGATGGGGCCGTCCGCCGGGTGAGCGGGCTGGATGAGACACTCTGTGCCTTCGAGATGGATGGGCAGACCGGGTACGGCCCGTTCGAGTTCGCCTGCTTCGGGCCGTACCGGCCGTATGGCTTCTCCTGATCTGTGAGGCGGGTCACTGTCACCTCAGAGTATTCGCGGGATCGGGTAGGCTTTACCAGGGCGGAGATACGCCGGGAGGTGAGTGATGGCAGCGCGACGGTCGAGGCGGGCGAAGATGCCGAAGCTGACGGCGCGGGATCTGCGACAGCGGGCGAAAGCGGCGGGGATCAGCCTGCCGGATGACGAGATCGAGCCGGCGCTGACGCTGATGAACAACACGCTGGAGGTGATTGCGGCGCTCGATCCGACGGAGGAACGGACGCGCGAACCAGCCGTTGTTTTTCGTCCGTAAGGAGGTGGCTGGTATGATGATGGTAGACCTGGGCTATCTGAGCATCACGGAGGCGGCGGCGGGATTCCGGCGGCGGGACTTCTCACCGGTGGATCTGACGCGGGCGCTGCTGGAGCGGATCGAGCGGCTGAACCCAACCCTGAACGCCTTCGTCACGATCACGGCCGACCGGGCGCTGGCGGAGGCGCGGGACGCGGAGGCACGGTTGGTGCGCGGCGATGATGCATCGCCGCTGCTCGGCATCCCCGTGGCGCACAAAGACATCTACGCGACGGACGGCATTCGCACGTCGGCCGGTTCGGCGCTGCTGACTGATTGGTCGCCCGATGCGGACGCCACGGCGGTCGCGCGGTGGCAGGCGGCGGGGACGGTGATGCTGGGCAAGCTGATCACGCATGAATTTGCGATCGGCATCCAGTGGCCGGATGAGCACTTCCCGCCGGCACGCAACCCCTGGGACACGGATCGGGTTCCGTCAGGTTCGAGCAGCGGTTCCGGTGCGGCGTTGGCGGCGGGGTTGTGCATGGGTGCGACCGGCTCGGATACGGGCGGATCGATCCGCGGTCCATCCGCGTTCTGTGCCCTCACCGGATTGAAGCCGACCTACGGCCGCGCCAGCCGGGCCGGGGTGGTGACGCTGGCGTGGTCGCTGGACCACGTCGGGCCGATGGCGCGGTCGGCGCTGGACTGTGCTCATCTGCTGCAATCGCTGGCGGGTTACGATCCGCTCGATCCTGCTTCCGCGACGGCGCCGGTCGACGATTATGTCGCGCGGATCGACGAAGGCGTCCGCGGCCTGCGCATCGGCGTGCCGCGCCGATATTTCTTCGATGAAACCACCCCAGAGATTGAGGCGGCGATCGAGGAGGCGCTGGGCGTGTTCCGCTCGCTTGGCGCGGAGGTGCGGGAGGTGGATATCCCGAGCATCGAGGCGGCGAGTGTCGGGATACTGATCCTGCTGGTCGAGGCGTTCGCCTATCACCAGGATGACCTGCGGGCACGGCCGGAGTTGTTCGGCAAGGTGGCAGGACGGCTGTTTCGGACGGGTGGGCTGTTCACCGGCGGCGAGTACATGCAGGCGCAGCGACTGCGGTCACGGCTGTGCGACGGGCTGCGCTCCGTCTTTCGGGATGTGGACCTCTTGGTCGCGCCGGTGACGGCGGAACCGCCAACGACGTTCGAGGAAGCGTACAGCGCCCCACGCCGGCGGCAGAGTCAGACGATGCCCTTCAACATGACCGGCAGTCCGGCGCTGGCGCTGCCCTGCGGCTTTACGGACAGTGGCCTGCCGCTCGGGATGCAGATCGTCGGTCCGGCCTTCGGCGAGGCGCTCGTGCTGCGTGCGGGCCACGCCTATCAGCGGGAAACCGATTGGCATCTTCGCCGTCCGCCGGTGGGATAGGCTGCCCCGTGATCGCATGAAAGGCACGAGCGTTCGGAGCGTGTCGAGGCGCAACGAGTCCCGCGCTGGCGCAGGGACCGGCATGGCGACCGGGGTAATTTTGGACTCCGGTGGTGTCATGATCCGCCCCGTGGGCGGCGACTGGTTTCCGACCATGTCGCTGGAGGAGGTTCTGACGGAGCGCGGCGTTGCCTGGGACCGCGACCGACGGGACAGCGCCGTCGCCGCTGGGTCCGCCTACCTGGACTCGGTGCATCATCTACCGCTGCGCGATGAAGTCGAAGAACGGGTGGTGATGGCCCGTTATCACGAAGCGATCCTCGCGGGCGTCGGCGTGGAGCGCGATGGCGCGGCCCTGGCACGGGAAATCCAGCGACGCGAGGAAGCGCGCGATTCCGTCGAGCCGTATGCGTGGACGATCGAGGTGCTGACCGAGCTGCGGGCACGGTCGGTCCCGGTGGTCGTCCTCTCCAACGCCTGGCCATCGTTGCGCCGCCTCCATCGTGGTCTGGGGCTCGACCGCTTTGTGCGGGCGATGGTGATCTCGGCGGAGGAGGGAGCCGGCAAGCCGGACGCGCGGGTGTTTGGCAGGGCGCTGGAGGCGCTTAGGGAACCGGCCGAGCGGACGATCTTCGTGGACGACTGGCCGGGACACGTCGAGGCGGCCAACCGCCTGGGGATGCGCGGGATCTGGCTTCGCCACAACCCAAACGATCCGGCCACTGGTCTCGAAGAGATCACCGATCTGCGTGCGTTGCTCGACATGATCCGTTGAGCGCTCACGGCCGGCGTCGAAGGAGGCCGTGAGCAATGTTCCCTCCAATCGAGCCGTTCGCCACCGGCTATCTGCCCGTCGGCGATGGCAACGAACTCTATTGGGAAGCCTCTGGAAGCCCGAGCGGTACGCCTGCCCTGTATCTGCATGGTGGTCCCGGTGCAGGAGTCGGGACCGGCTACCGGAACTGGTTCGACCCCAGCCGGTTCCTGATCGTTTCGTTCGATCAACGCGGCTGCGGGCGGAGCCGGCCGCTCGTCACCGACGCGACCGCAGACCTTTCGACGAACACGACACCGGCGCTGATCGCCGACATCGAGGCTCTGCGAGGGCATCTCAGGGTCGAGCGGTGGCTGGTGAGCGGAGCCTCCTGGGGGACGACCCTCGCGCTGGCGTACGCGCAGGCGCATCCAAACCGCGTCAGCGAAATGGTCCTTTTTGCCGTGACGACGACGAGCGCGGCCGAGGTGGAGTGGATCACGGAGTCGGTCGGGCGGGTGTTTCCCCGAGAGTGGGAGCAATTTGTGGCAGCGGCACACCGCAAGCCGGAGCAGCGTTTGATCGATGCGTCCTACGCACTGATCACACACCCGGACGCCGGCGTTCGTGACCGCGCCGCGCGGGCGTGGTGCGTGTGGGAGGACACGCATGTGTCGCTCGACCCGGCGTATGTCCACAATCAACGATATGACGACCCGCAGTTCCGGCGGGTCTTTGCCACGCTCGTGATTCATTACTGGAGACACGCGGGATTTGCCGGTGCGGGCGGCCTGCTCGCGAGGATGGACCGCATCGCCCACATTCCCGGTGTACTGATTCACGGGCGGCTGGACGTGAGCGGACCGCTGGTGACGGCCTGGGAGCTACACAAGGCGTGGCCCGCGAGCGAGTTGATCGTCGTCGACGACGAGGGCCACGGCGGTGAGGTGATGATCGACGAAGTGGTGCGGGCGATCGCCCGCTTCGCGCCGCCGGCAGATCTCAATCCGCGACCAAACGCCTGATTTCGTCAAGCAATACCGCGAGGTTGTCGCCGGGGCAGGCGGTGGCCGCGTAGTCGCGATGACCGCGCAGTGTCGCGGCATCAACACGATATGCATCCACCAGCCAGCGGATCGTGGCTGTGATGGCGTCCCGCTGGGCGGCGTTGGGGTGCTGGAGGCTGTAGTCGCCGAGGACGGCGACGAAGGCATGGCCGACCGGGTCATAGTTGGTCGCGGTATCGCCGGCGACGGCAAGGGACCGCCCCTCCCAGACAGCGCCGTCCAGGTCGATCAGGAGATGGTAGGCGATGTCGGGCCAGCGGCGCTCCGGTCCCATGTGGAACGATTGGATGACGCGCAGGTAGGCGGGGGCGGGCGGCACGCCGTACCACGCGGGCGGTCCGGTGTGATGGAGCGTGATCCGGTCGATGCGGTGCGCCGACAGGCCCGAGCCAGGCAGATGGGCGTTCCACTCACGCCGGGGAACCACAAATCCCGGCAACGACGGCGCAGCGGCCACCGATGGACGAAGCGAACCCGGTGTGATCGCGATGCCGAACGCGGCAGCAAGCATTCGCAGGAGCCTTCGGCGTGAACAGTTCATCTGTCTCTGTGGCCGGCGGCCCGAGCGCTCAGCCGATCCTTCCGCCAATTGCCGGGGAGTGGCCGTCTTGAAAGTATCACTCGTCGCAGTGTTTCACACATTCATCACATTCTGGGTGTCATTGGTTGAGATACTGAAGACAAGGGGGCGCACCCATGGCACGCGTCTTGGTCGCGGAAGATGAGGAACGGATGGCGGCGCTGGTGGCCGGTGCCCTTCGCGCCGACGCGCACGAGGTGATCGTGGAGCACACCGGCAGCGAGGCGCTGGCGGCAGCAGCGGCGGCCACCTTCGACGTGATCGTGCTCGATGTGATGTTGCCGGAGCTCGATGGATTCAGCATCTGCCGGCGGCTGCGCGATGCGCGGGTGCGATCGGCGGTGCTGATGCTGACGGCACGCGATGCCGTCGAGGACCGGGTGAAGGGACTGGATGTCGGGGCGGACGACTATCTGGTCAAGCCGTTCGCGGTCGCGGAGTTGCGGGCGCGGGTGCGGGCGCTCGCGCGGCGGCCCGCGAGCCTGCGCGGCCCCGAGTTGCAGGTGGCGGACCTGGTCCTCGATCCGCTGCGCCGTCAGGTGCATCGCGGCGGGCAACGCCTTGACCTGACCGCACGCGAGTTCCAACTGCTGCATGAGCTCCTGCGTCATGCGGGCGAACCGCTCAGCCGAGCGGAGATCATGGACACGGTCTGGGGTGAAGACGCCGAGCCGTACGGGAACGTGATCGACCTCTACATCCACTACCTCCGGACGAAGACGGAACGCCACGGTCCACGGCTGATCTGGACCGTACGCGGTGTGGGCTATGTCGTGCGCGACGCGGAGGCCGAGGCATGTTCCAGTCGCTCCGCATCCGGCTGATCGCCTCGGTCGCGTGTGTGCTGACAATCGTCCTGCTGGCGGTCGGCGTGGTGGTATACGTCCTGATCTCGCGTCAGCTTGACGATCTCGTCGACGCCCAATTGCAGGCGGCCGCGTCCCGGGGCATCTTCGCGCTCCAGGCGGCCGCTGATGGTGAGGGCGGCGATGGCGTGAGCTTCCAGGTGCGCATGATCTCCGACAACGCCCGGCCGCTCGCGCGACGTGGCCGGATCGGCGCCGCCGATGGCGACGGCTGGCACGAGGTTTCCCGGTCCGGTGAGGTGCCCCCTGGGGTTCCGATCGACGAGGCGGTGCACGCGGCAGAGCCGGGACGGGATGACCTGCGGACGATCACGATCGACGGCGAGCGCTATCGGGTGCTGACCCGGGTGGCGGGCAACGAAGACCGATCCTTTCTGGCGATCCAGGCGGGCGTCTCGCTAGCGGCGCGGGATCGGCAGGAGCGGATCGTGTTGCTGGCGCTGGGCGGCGGCGGCCTGCTTGGACTGGCGCTGACCGTGGCCGGGAGCCTGTACCTGACCGGCCGGGCGTTGGTCCCCGCGCGGGAGGCGTTCGAACGTCAGCAGCGCTTTGTCGCGGACGCCTCCCATGAACTGCGAACACCGCTGGCACTACTCCGGCTCGAGGCGGAGGATCTGGGCGAGCGGTTGAACGCCCGTCAGGAAGCCCGGCCGTTGATCCGTCAGGTCGACCGCATCACGCGGCTCGTCGAGAGTCTGCTGTCGCTGGCACGGATGGATGAGGGCGATGCGCCACCCGCGTGTGAGCCGGTGCCGGTGCAGCCGCTGCTGGAAACGGCACGGGCGCAGGCGGAACGGCTTGCCGCACCCGGCGTGCGGGTCGAATGTTCCTCGGCCGCCGACCTGTGGGTGAAGGGCGATCCAGATCAGTTGCGGCAGGTGCTCTTGATCCTCGTCGATAACGCGTGCCGGGCCACACCTACGGGCGGCACCATCGATCTACGGGCGGAACGAGCGCGGGATGGTGTGATGATCACCGTAGCTGACACGGGACCAGGCATCCCCACCGATCAGCTGTCTCGCGTGTTCGAGCGATTCTACCGCGTTGACAAAGCCCGTTCGCGTGGATCGGGCGGCACCGGGCTGGGACTTTCGATCGCGATGCAGATCGTGAAGGCACATGGGGGAGCGATCTGGCTGGAGAGTGAGGAGGGGCGGGGGACACGGGCGAGAGTTTACCTCTCCCCCGGCCCCTCCCCTCGCAGGGGAGGGGAGTCCTGATCTGGGGTGGGGTACCAGCTTCATCGACGCGACAGACTGGCGATGCAGTGGTCGGCGCTGACAAACCACGGCGGAGTTAGGCTCCCCTCCCCTGCGAGGGGAGGGGGCGGGGGAGAGGGCGCTCTACCGGCCGCGGCCGGGGAACCCGGCGGGACGAAATTCCTCAAAGGCGGCGCGGAGTTGGTCGGGGGTGACGCCGAGCGCGGCCGCGAGAGCTTCGAGCCGGTCCTGCATCCGCTGCTCAACCTGCTGGCGGTCGGGCCGGTTCTGGCGGGCGGTGTCACGCAGATCAGACAGGGCCGCCTCGACCTGATCGCCGGTGACGTTGCCGCCGAGGTGCTGGGCGACGGCGTCGGCGAAGGCGGAACGGTCGGGACGCTGGCCGCGGGTGTGGTTCTGGAAGAGCGACCGGCCGGCCGCTTCCATCGCATCGGCGAGTTGCTGCGGGGTCACGCCCAGCTGGGTTGCCGCCGGTTCGAGCCGCTGCAGGACGTTCGCTTTGACCTGATCGCGCAGCTGTTGGAAGGCCTGTTCGACCTGTTCCTGCGGAATACCGAGCGCCTGCGCCAGGCGGGCGGCGAAGTCGCCGCGGTCCATCCATCGGCCAAAGAGGTGGCCAAGACCATGGCGATGCGGTCCATGTCTGCCACCCGCGTTGTCGGGAGCCGGCGATGCGGACGGGGAAGGGGACGGGGATTGTGCCGATACCGGGTCGTTCGTCAGGGCGTTCGTTCCGGCGACAAGAACACCACCGGCAAGAACAACCGCGCCGACCGCACCGGCCACACGCCAGGATTTCCAATGCATTGAGCTCATACACCTGTCTCCTTCAAAGGTCAGACTTTGGGTACCGAAAAGGAATCCTCTTCCTCAGGCTAGGTCTGCTTCGACCAGCTATCTTGTGAAGTTCATTAGAAATCGACCGCACCGGCGGAAATGTCGATCCGGCAGGCAATCCTGCATCTGGCATAGCGGAACGGACATGACCGCGCCGTCAGCGGAAGTGAATACTCCCGGCGCCGGATCAACCTAACGAGTACAGTTGCCGTACAATGAAAGGATGAAGATGCAGCCCAGGACGATAGCAGGTGTGGCGATCAGCGTGGCGGGGCTGGCAACGGCGGCGGTGGGCGCGCTCGTCGGCGCGGTCAGCATGGTGACGTCGCATCGCGTCACCCGCCCGGTGCTGACCCGATTCGATACGCCGGCGCCGCCGGAGCACCTGCCCCGGGAGGCCGTATCACTCACCAGCCGCGACGGGACGGAACTGGCTGCCTGGTTCATCCCCGGCGAGCGACGCGAGCCGATCCTGCTGTTGCACGGGTACGGCGCGACCAAGCGGGAGATGCTGCATCACGCCGCCTTTCTCAGTGCAAGCGGCTATCCGGTGATGCTGCTCGACCTGCGCTGCTGCGGTGAGAGCGGTGGCCGTGCGGTCACGTTTGGTGGACGCGAACGGGAGGATGTGGCGGCGGCGATCGCCTATCTCCAGGACCGGCCGGACGTCGATGGCGAGCGCGTAGGCGTGCTCGGGTTGTCGCTCGGGGGCGCGCTCGCGTTGCTGGCGGCAGCGGAATTTCCCAGCGTGCGGGCGGTGGTGGCGGAGTCCTCCTTCGCCAACATCCGTGATGTCGTTCGACGAAACTTCCGTGTGGCGACGCGATTGCCGTCGTTCCTGTTTGCCCCGCTGACGATCTGGCTGGTCGAGCGCCGCTGGGGGTTCCGCGCCAGCCGGGTGATGCCGGAGCGGGAGATCAGCGCGCGGGATGATTGCGCCGTGCTGCTGATCCACGCCGAGAACGACCGGGTTGTCAACGTGCAGGATGCTCATGCTCTCTTTACCGCGGCTCGTGGTCCGAAAGAGCTGTGGCTGATCCCCGACGCCGCACATGCGATGGCGTATCTGACGGAGCAGGCCGCCTATGCGGATCGCGTGCGGGGCTTCTTCGACCGCTGGCTGCCTGCCGGGTCCGAGCGAGGCGACGCTGGTACGATGCCGCTCGACGCGGCGGCGGGATGATCCGCGGATGACGAGCGCACGACAGCCCGGCTCGATCAACTGAGCCGGGCTTGTGAGCTGTGTGGACTGAGAATATCGAGCGACCGTGCGGGCAAGATGCCCGCGCTCCCGGGATACGCATTAATCGGGGATGCCGGTGGACGCCGAGGGACGGGCGGGACCGCCGCTGATGCCGATCGGGACGCCGTCGGCACGCCAGCAGGCGGCGCCGTGGAGGAGGCCGGTGCCGTCCACGAGCACGCCGTTCATGCCGCCGGCGACCTTGGGTACGACGGTCGTGCGGTGGCCGAGCGCCTGCAAGGCGGACTCCAGCGCGGGCGGGTTGGGGAAGACTTCCTCAAGCTCGAGGTCGGCGCCCTGAGTCCAAACGCGCGGCGCCTCGACCGCCTCCTGGAGCGTCATACCGTGATCGATCACGTTGAGGATGCCCTGGGCGACGGCGGCGAAGATGCGCTTGCCGCCGGGGGTGCCGAGCGCCATGAACGGCGCGCCGTCCTTGAGCACGATCGTCGGCGACATGCTGGAGAGGATACGCTTGCCGCCCTCGATTGAGTTGGTGCGGCCGGGGGTGGGGTCCATCAGCAGCATGCAGTTGTTGAGGATCATACCGGTACCGGGCACGGTGACCTTGGCGCCGAAGCCGCTCTGCGCGGTCTGGGTGGCGCTGACGATCGTGCCCTCCTCGTCGATCACGGTGAGGTGGGTCGTGTTGGCGCCCTCGCCGGCAGAGAACGCGGTGACTTCTGCAAGCTCGCCGTGCGTGTGGTCCGTGGCGCGGGTGCGGTCGATCTCCGGTCTGCGCTGGTCGGCGTAGGCGCGCGAGGTGAGCCACGCGACGGGGACGGGGACGCGCTCCGGGTCGGCCATGTAGCGGCGCCGGTCGGCGAAGGCGATCTTCAGTGCCTCGGCGAAGAGGTGGATGTAGCCCGGCGTGCCGAAGGCGAGGTCGCCGCGGCCGACGGGGAACGGCTCCAGCAGATTAAGCAACTGGATGATGTGCGTGCCGCCGGAGGAGACGGGGGCCATTGAGACGACCTCATGGCCGCGATAGTCGCCGCGTACCGGCGTCCGCTCGAAGAGTTGGTAGCCGGTGAGGTCGTCCATGCCGATCAATCCACCGTTCGCGGTCATGTCCTCGGCGATGCGGCGGGCGAGGCGGCCGGTGTACATCGTCTCCGGACCCTCGTCGGCGATCTGCTGAAGAGTGCGGGCGTAGTCGGCGCGCACGATCGTCTGACCGAGGGATGGCACGCGGCCGCCGGGGAGGAAGACCTCGGCAGTGGCGGGGAAGCGGCGGATGTCGTCCTGATACTTGTCGATGTGCTGGATCAGGTAGCCGCCGGCGGCGAACCCCTCGGCGGCAGAGCGGATCGCCGGCTGGATCAGCTGAGCGAAGGGGAGGCGTCCGTATCGCGCCGAGGCGTGCGCCCAGCCCTTAAGGTTACCGCCGGTGGCAACGGCGAGGTGACCGATGTCGTTCGCCTTGCCGGCCGTCTCGTAGTCGAGGCTGTCGGGGATCGGCTCGAACATATCGGGCGTGGCGGCGGCGGGGACGGTGGCGTAGTTGTCGATCGCGGCGACCTCGCCGGTGCGGCCATCGCGGATCAGGAAGAAGCCGGCGCCGAAGGGGGTGACCATCATCGGCTCGACCACGGTCAGGGTGAAGAGGGTGGCGACGGCGGCGTCGACGGCGTTGCCGCCGCGCACCAGCATCTCGATACCGGCGGCGGAGGCGATCGGATGATTGGAGGCGACGACGCCACGGGAGGCGACGACCTCCTGCTTGTAGGTCGGGGGCCGGGTGAGGTGTGATCCGTTGCCGCTCATGGGCCGATCCTTTCTGAACCGCAGAGACGCAGAGGACGCAGAGGTTTTCATGTGGGACTATTGTGATCCTCTGTGACCTCTGTGTCTCTGCGGTTCGAAAGAACGGTGCTAATTCTTCAGCTCGTCGAAGAGGGCGGTGATGTCGAGGCGCAGGTCGGGGATGATGTCGCTCAGGTCGAGCAGGTCGCCGGCACGCAGCACGGCCATCGTCATGCCGGCGCGCATGAGCGCAACCGAGTGATCGGCGGGATCGACGAGGATCGCGGCCTGCGCACCGGCTTCGATGAAGGTCAGGCATCGCTCGATCAAGCGGTTCGTGCTCTGGCCCGGCGACACGATCTCGATGGCGATGTCCGGCGGCTCGAGGAAGTCGTCGACGACCTCACCGGCAGCGTTGCGGGGGATGCGGTTCCAGCGGTAGACGGCAATATCGGGCACGCGGGATAGGTTAGCGAAGGTTGCGCGAAGTTCGGTGAAGGCCCGCCCCAGCCGACGAGGGCGAATCTGCCGGTTGATCTGCTCTGCCATGCCAGACTGCAACGCGCTGTGACGGCCCTCTGGAGACACCTTCTGCGTCACCACCCCGTTGTCATATTCGAGCGCCGGCTGATTCTCAGGCAGCGCAAGGAACTCTGCCAGCGTCATCGTGCCGGTGACGGTCATTGCTCGGCTCCTTTCCGAGTCGAAGCGCCTTCCTCCTGTGTTGTTCTCTCAGGGTAATCTACACCGCTGCTATAGTGGCCCAATGCGCGAAGAATTGATGCACGTCAACGGGGCGACACTGTGGGTTGCAGAGCAGGGAGAGGGGAGTCCGCTTGTCCTCTGCAACGGCGGGCCGGGGTGCTGTGACTATCTGGGACCGGTGGCGGCGATGGTCGATGACCTGGCGCGGGTGTATCGGTGGGAGCCCCGTGGGTGCGGTCGGTCGTCGGCGACGCCGCCGTATGACCTGGAGGCATCGCTGACGGACCTCGACGCGCTGCGGGAGGCGTTGGGGTATGACCGGTGGATCGTCGGCGGGCATTCGGCGGGGGCGGATCTGGCGCTCGCCTATGCGCTGACCTATCCCGAGCGGACGCGGGCGGTGATCTGCATGTCGGGCGGGCGAGTGCACAACGACAGAGATTGGCACGCCGCGTATAGCAAGGGGCGCGATGCGGGGCTGGAGCGCGAGCCGGAGTATGCGTTTCCGCACAACCTCGATGTGAACCGGGAAGGCAACGCCGCCTGGAAGGTGTTCATCAAGCAGCCACATCTCTTCCGGAGGATCGCCAATCTGCGGACGCCGGCGCTTGTGATCTACGGCAGTGAAGACATCCGGCCGAGCTGGCCGGTGGAGCAGGTCGCGAACCTGCTGCCGAACGGCCGCTTCGAGATGATCGACGGCGCGGGACACGCCCTCTGGCTAACGCATGCGGAGGCGATGCGGTCGTGTCTCAGGACATTCGTCGAGGGTCAGGCGGCGGGTAGAGGGAAGTGAAGCGGCGGCCGAGAATGCTGAACCGTGGCACCGCGTCAATGGCGATCATAGAGCGAAAAGACGGTTGCCATTCGTATACTACACTGCGCCTGAGCGTGTGGGAGAAGTGAAGGACGGCGTTCCATGAAAGAACTGGTTGCTACACTCACGGAGCGCGGTCAGGTTACGATTCCGTCCGAGGTTCGCGATCTGTTAGGTCTCAAGCCACGAGATCAGGTGGTGTTTGCCATTGATGATGGCCAGGTGCGGTTGAAGCCGGTCCGGTTCACGCTCGACAGCACGTTCCAGTCTGTCCCATCTCTTCCAGCGGGCGTTGAGATTGAGGACGCGATCGGGATTGCCAAGGATGAACGTGCGGCGCGAGATGCACGAAAGATGCGGTGCGGATGAAGTTCCTCGATACCAACATTTTCTTGCGTTATCTGGTTCGAGACGACCCTGCGAAGGCGAGGGCGACACGTGCCCTATTTCAGCAGATATGGCGCGGCGCGGAAATTGGAGCGACCAGTGAGGCGGTCGTAGCAGAAATCGTCTACGTCTTGTCCTCTCCTCGCTGGTATCGCTTCACACATGCTGACATCAGCGCCCGCCTGCGCCCGCTGATCGCGCTCCGTGGTGTGCGAATAAGCCATAAGCGGACAGGGCTGCATGTCTTGACCGTGTACGCCGCTCATCCATTCCTTGATTTCGAAGATGCGCTGACTGTTGCCCATATGAAGCGTCTCGGAATCACAGAAGTTCTGAGCTACGACTCGGATTTCGACCGGGTTGACGGCGCGCAGAGGATTGAATCATAAGTCCCGATATTTGCGCCTTGAGCTATACCCCTCCAGCTCCGCGCATTCGAGTGACGGATTCGCGTTGACAGTCCACTAGCACATCTGTTCTTGTCTTGAGGGAATTCCCGCTCCTCCAGGACTGAAACGATGCGAACCGCGTGTGTTGTGATCCCGCGATTTCCGCTCGCCGTGGAGTTGATGGCGCAGCCGGAGCTTTGTGGGCGGCCGGTGGTGATCGGCGGCGCGCCGGAGGAGCGGAAGGCCGTCGTGGTCTGCTCGCCGGAAGCGGAGCGTGAGGGGGTGCGTCGGGGGATGCCGCTGCGCCAGGCACGTGCACGCTGCCGCGACGCGATCTTCCTCGAGGCCCGGCCCAGCCTCTACCGAGACCACTTCGACCGGATGCTCGATGCACTGGAGCAGGTAAGTCCACTGGTCGAAGGCGCCGGACTTGGTCGTGCGTATGTGGGGCTGGATGGGCTTCGCGGGCTCTTCGGGGATGAAGAGGTGATCGCCGAGGTGATGATCGCGGGCGTTCGAGACGCGATCCAACTGCGGCCGCGTGTGGGGGTTGCGGAGAGCCGTTTTGGCGCATGGGCGGCAACGTTGGAGATACGAGCGGGGATGTCTCAGATCCTGGAACCAGGGAGAGCGCCGGACTTTCTCGCCACGCTTTCAGTGAAGCATCTGCCGATCTCCGGCGAGATGCTGCGACGGCTGTACTGGCTGGGAGTGCGGTCGATCGCCGATCTGGCGGCGCTTCCGCGCGGGGCGGTGGCGGCACAGTTCGGGCGGGAGGGCGCGCTCGCCTGGGACTTTGCCCACGATGCAGATAACAGGCCACTCGTTCTTCGCCGGCAGCAGGCCGAGGTACGCGACCAGATCGCGTTTTCCCAACCGGCGACCGGCATGCAGACGATCGTGACGGCTGCCCGGCATCTGCTCGCCCGTCTGTTCGCCCGGCCGGCATGCGCCGGCCGGGCCGTGCGCGGACTGGCCCTCTCCCTGGCGCTGAGCAACGACCATCATTGGGAGCGGATGCTGACATTCCGTGAGCCGGTCGCCGACCAGAATCGGCTGTTGCGGGCGCTCGCCACGAGGCTGGACGGGGTCACACTCCCGGCGGCGGCGGAGGCGCTGATCCTTGGCCTCCGCGATCTCTGTGCAGGAACCGGGGTACAGGGCAGCCTCTTCTCGGCGCGGGAGAAGCGGCGGGCGGGGCTGGAGACGGCGCTGGCACAGGTGCGATCTCGCTTCGGACGGGCGCTGATCACGCAGATTGTGGAGGTGGAACCATGGTCACGGCTCCCCGAACGACGGTACGCGCTGGCGGCGGTGCACTCACCGTAGATCATCTGCAACCCCTCAACGTCCCCAGGCCGCTGTCCGTGACTTGTGACGCCCGCGGCCGGCCGCAGGCGGTTCTGCTCGGCGGCGGGTGGACGGCGGTTGTCGCTCTCGTGGACGAGTGGCTGGTGGAAGAGGAATGGTGGCGGCTGCCGATCCGACGACACTACCGCCAGATCCTACTCGCCGATGATCGCCTGCTGACACTCTTCGAGGATCTCGAAGATCCGACCGACGGTCGATGGTACCGGCAGAACTATTCGTCTGTGTCAGGCGGTGGGTGGGGTGCCGGCCTCATGGCGCCCGGCACCTCACCCCTGATATCCGACACCCAGCATCCGGCACCATATGTAGAACTGCATTGTCATAGCTCCTTCTCGCTCCGGGAGGGCGCCTCCACGCCGGCGGAGTTGCTGAACCAAGCGGTCAAGCTTGGCTACGACGCCCTCGCCCTCACCGATCATGATGGGCTGTACGGTGCGATGGAGTTTGCGCGGGAGGCGCACGCACGGAGAATTCAGCCGATCATCGGCGCGGAACTGACGCTGCCGAACGGCCACCATCTGACGTTCCTTGTCGAATCGGCGCAGGGCTACGCCACGCTCTGCCGGTTGATCAGCCGCCGGATGGGGACACCGCGCCGGGTGCTCACGCCGCACGCGGACGCTTCATCAGAGGGCGACGCGGAAGATTCCGCGTGGGACTGGGAGCGAGAACTGGATGAGCTAAGCCCGATCAGCGGGCTGATCGTCCTCTCCGGCTGTGCCAAAGGCGAGATCCCGGCGTTGGTACAGGCCGGATGGCGCGCCGAGGCAGAGGCGGTGGCGGGCAAATACATCCGATGGTTTGGCCGAGAGAACGTCTTCCTCGAGCTTCAGCAGAACTTTGTCCACGGCGACGGCGCCCGCAACGCCGCGCTCGTCGACCTCGCCCAGCAGCTTGGCATCGGCGTTGTTGCCACCAACAACGTTCACTACCACGAACGCGACCGCAGCCGGCTGCATGATGTGCTGGTCGCGATCCGGCATCGGACGACGCTCGACGCGTCGCATCAGCTTCGCCGAGCCAACAGCGAGTTTTATCTCAAAGCACCGACTGCGATGGTCGCGCTCTTCGACCAGTGCCCGGAGGCGATCGCCGCCACCCGCCGGATCGCGGAGCGCTGCGCCGGTTTCGACCCCAGTCGCGATCTGGGGTATGCCTTCCCAATCTACGACGTGCGGTCGGGGCATACGCCGGATGAGCATCTCGCCGCGATCTGCCGGGAGGCACTGGATCGAAAGTACAACCTGGGTGAGGTCGGGTTACGGCAGAGAGCACTGGTGCGGTTGGAGGACGAACTGGCGCTGATCAAGCTGCACAAGCTCGCCGGGTTCTTTCTCACCTATCGCGACATCCTCGCGCTCGCCGGTGAGGTGGCGCACGATCTTCACGGCCGCGACCCAGCGCTGCCGCCGGATGAGCGGCCGGTGGGGCGGGGTCGCGGCTCCTCCGTCAGCTCGATCGTCTGTTATCTGATCGGGCTCTCGCACGTAGACCCAGTGCGGAACGAACTGTTTCTCGGTCGCTTCCTCAACGAGGAACTGGGGTCGGTACCGGATATCGACCTGGACTTTCCCCGTGATATCCGCGCGGAGTTGATCGAGCGGATGTATACGAAGTACCAGGGGCGGGTGGGGCTGGTCTGCATCCTCCCCACCTACCGGCTGCGGAGCGCGGTGCGGGATGTGGGGAAGGCGCTGGGGCTGCCACTGCCGGATCTCGAGAAGCTCGCCCGGCTCGGCGGTCACTGGTCGGGCGCGACGAGCCTCGCCGCGGAGATGGCCCGCATCCCGGAGCTCACCGGCCGGGTGGACGCGCCGCTCTGGCGGGACTTGATCGACCTGACCGGCCAGATCGCCGGCTTTCCGCGCCACGTCAGCCAGCACGTCGGCGGGATGGTGATCTCGGCGGGGCCGCTCGTGGAGGCGGTGCCGCTCGAACCGACGCGGATGCCGGAGCGGTACGTGATCCAGTGGGATAAGGACGCGGCGGATGACGCCCGCTTCGTCAAGATCGACTTTCTCGCGCTCGGCATGCTCTCCCTGGTGGACGAATGCTTGGACATGATCCAGGAGCGACACGGCCGCACGGTCGACTTCAGCCACATCGGCTACGAGGATCCGGAGATCTACGAGCGGATCTGCGAGGCCGATACGGTTGGGCTCTTTCAGATTGAGAGCCGGGCGCAGATCCAGACACTGCCCCACACGCAGCCGCGGACGATCGATGACCTGGCGGTTGAGGTCGCGATCGTCCGGCCGGGGCCGATCGTCGGCGGCGCCTTCCGACCGTACATGGACTACCGACGGCGGCTCGCCGCGGGCGCAACGTATGAAGAATTGAACGTGCACTTCGACCACGATTTGCTCAAGCCGGTGCTCAGAGAGACGCTGGGCGTGATCCTCTACCAGGAGCAGGTGCTGCAAGTGGCGATGGCGATCGGTGGGTTCAGCATCGGCGAGGCGGAGTCGTTGCGGCGGTCGATGAGCCGGCATCGCTCGCTCGAGGCGATGGAGGCGCACTGGCCGCAGTTCCGGGACGGCGCCCGGGCGAACGATGTGCCGGAGGCGACGGCGCGCACGATCTTCGACAAGTTGCTCGGTTTCGCCTCGTTCGGCTTTCCGAAGAGTCACGCCGTCGCCTTCGCCCGGCTGGCGTATGAGTCGGCCTGGCTGCGCTACACATACCCGGCTGAATACATCTGCGCGCTCTTCAACAACCAGCCGATGGGCTTTTACAGCGTCGGCGTGCTCACCGGTGACGCCAAGCGGCATGGTGTCGCCGTGCTCGGACCGGACATCAACCGAAGCGCAGCGATGTGCACGGTCGAGGACAATGCGGGCAATGCCGCTGTTCGGCTGGGGTTGAGCAGCGTCCGCGAGGTGAGCGGGGAGGTTGCCGAGGCGATCGTTGCCGCGCGGGGGGAGGCGCCGTTCCGCTCGCTGTTCGAGTGCATCCAGCGGACGGGGCTGGCGCGGGGGGCGGCGGAGAATCTGATCCTGGCGGGCGCCTTCGACGGTCTTGGGCTGGCGCGGCGGGATCTGCTCTGGCAGCTCGGCCTGTTTGTCGGGGTGAGCGGACGGCGGCGGAGGGCGGCGGATGGGCGGCGCGGGCGGCAGTCCGCGCTGCCGCTGCCGGTGGACGGGAACATGGTGGACCTGCCGCCGATGTCGGCTTGGAACCGGCTGGTTGCCGAGCACGCGACGCTCGACTTCTCGCCGGGGGCGCATCCGCTCGCGCTGATGCGCGCGGGGCTTGGGGAGGGAGTCCATACGAGCCGGCATGTCGCCCGCGCGCGCGATGATACCGCCGTGCGATTGGCCGGGTTGGTTGTCAGCCGGCAGCAGCCGACGACCGCCAAAGGGGTGCTCTTCATCCTGCTGGAAGACGAGTTTGGGCTGACCAACGTCGTCGTGCATCCCGCGCTCTATGATCGGCAGCGGCTGATCGTGCGGACGGAGCCGTTTGTAATCGTGGACGGCGTACTGCAGCGGAACGGGCGGACCTCGAGCGTGCGCGCCCACCGCTTCACCACGCTGCGGCCGCCGACCGACCTCGTCGCACCGGCGTCCCGCGACTTTCACTAGAGCGTGATATGAACTTGGAGCGGGACGGGCACCAGCCGCGTGAGCATGAGCAGCGCGAAGGCGACGATGTGCAGCCCGGCCAGCATGGCGGGCAGGCGTTCGTCGTTGCGGGCGAGGCGGCGGAAGCGCTGGGGCTGCGAGTCTGGTTTGAGGACGAAGCAGGTCCCTTCCAAGCCAGCCCCCATCCCGGCGTCTCCTGGCAACCCGAAAGCCAGCCCGCGCACACCAGCGTCGCCAGCACCTGGGCGGCTCGGAGCATGCACCTGCCGCCCCATCCGCCGTCAACGACGCTGCGTGACCTGCACCTGCCAAGGCTATGCCCGTGCTAACTGACCCACTAGCCGGACTCCGCCTGCCACGCCGCGACCTCGGCCTCCTTGTGTTGCCTTGCCCGCTGGATCGATTTCTGCAGACTGAAACTTTCTTGCCGCAGCAGGCGACTGACGTGGGCGGCGTGCTAGTGCACCCCGAACGCGCGCTGGATGACGGCGGCCACCCGCTTGATCGTCCACACCTGCCCGACGAAGCCGTACGCCTCCGCGCCCTTCGCCAAAAGTCCGGTACCTGCGCTCGCTGCGCGGCGGTCAGCTTTGGCGTAAGACCGGGCGCCGGATGGCGGCGCAGCGTCTGGACTCCACTCACGCCATCTCGATCAACAGTTGTCCTTTAGAGGGGGTGACAGTCCGTATCCATATTCGGCAGTGTCTACCCGTCACTTCATGGCACGCACTGCCACTGCACCAGCGTTACTTGCTCCGACGGGTGATCTTCAAAAACCGCCTCCACCCGTTTACCAATTGTCACTTCTTGCAACGGATCACCTAGCAGATTCCCTATGATGCGGACATTGCCGGCGTCGGGCAATTCGACCAATATGACCACGTATGGACAGGCGTTTGTCAGGGCCGGGTGAACCGGATGCCAGATGCGCTCCCAACTGTAGATGAGCCCACGTCCAGTGGTGCGATGCCATCTCAAATCGGACGAGTGGCACCTGTGGCATATCCACTCTGGTCCGAACTGGAATGTCCCACAGGCACCGCAGCGCTGCACCGCTAACTCGTGGCGCCTGGTTGCCTCCCAAAACTCGCTATCCAGCCCATCAGGACTCGGTGCGGGAAGCGGAATACCGGTGGGCAGGTATGACGTCACTTCGCGAGTGTTCGCCGTCATCTTGTGGCTCCCTAGGCGTGAAGGATGAGACTACTGACCGGTTGCACCATCGGTCCGGAACAAACCATCGAAATCCTGGCATCCGGCACTTGGCAGGTAGAGGTGCCCCGTACCTGTCGCACGGCCTCGGTGATCAGTTCCAGGCCGTGCATGTAGCACTCTGCAAGGTTGCCGCCACTCGTGTTCAGCGGCAATCGGCCCCCCGCGGCTTGGAGGTTCTTCACTGTCATAAATTCCTCCACGTTGTCCGGCGAGCAAAAGCCATGCTCTACTAAACTCATCATCACGCCACCGGTAAAGTTCTCGTAGGATTGCACGACATCGACATCGTGGGGTTCGATGCCTGCCATTGCATACAATCGCTTCGCCACGGTCTTGAAGTTGGACGTCGCGTAATCCGGCGCATTATGCACCGGGGCGGCCTGCCGGTAGTCAGAGCCCTGCGCCGCGGCAATGAGATAAGCTGGTTGTTGCTTAAGATCGCGAGCTCGTGCAGTGGTCGTGAGAATTACTGCGGCAGCACCGTCGTTTTCCTGACAACAGTCGAAGAGATGAAACGGCTCAACGATCCAGCGCGAGTTGTCGTAGTCGTCCGAGGAGAGCGGGCGCCCGTACATCACGGCCCGCGGATTGGACTGGGCGTGATGGTACGAGGTCAAGGCGATCGCCTTGAGCGGCTCCTGACTGATGTGATGATCGTGCATAAAGCGGCGCACGCGCATCGCAAACGACTGAGCTGGGGACAATAGCCCATACGGGGCGGAGTAGGAGGCAGGGTATGTTACCGCCTTCCGCGTGCTGCCTTGGCCAAATCGACCGAATTGTCCCTGCGCAAGACCTCGGTACACAACAACATAGTTACAGTAGCCGGCCACAAGTGCCGCAGCCGCATTGGCCACGGCACCCGATCCACCACCACCGCCACCACCCCAGAACATATTCGAGAAGGAAAGATCTGGAATGCCCAGCGCCGCTTGTAGTCGCGGTGGGTCATTGCGGTCGTTACTGTACGAGGCGAACCCGTCGATGTCCTTGGGATTCAGACCGGCATCATCCGAAGCCTTGAGAATTGCTTCGAGGGTTAGCTGAAATTCGGCCATCGGTGCGCTGCCACGCTTGTAATAGGTCGTCTCGCCGATGCCAACGATGGCGACTTTGTTCTTTATCGTTGAGCCGTCCATGGTCATGAGAATCTCCGTTCTACGCTGTGGCCGTAGTGTTCCTGAAACATCACCCCCGCGCGCGACGGAGTCGGGGGTCGATGATGTCGCGCAGGGCGTCGCCGAACATGTTGGCGCTAAGGACGACCAGGGTGAGCGCCAGGCCGGGGAAGATCGCTATCCACGGCGCCCGGATCATGTACCGCAAAGCCGAACCGCTGAACATGCTTCCCCAGGACGGCACGTTGAGCGGGACGCCGAGGTAGCTGAGCGATGCTTCCGACAGAATTGCGCTCCCCAGGGAGATTGCTGGCGATGACGATGATCGGCGCCAGCGCGTCGCCAAGATCACGTTCTGGAGGCTGGCGCAAAAGGCCGGCGGCGATCGTTAGCGCGGGCAGGAGCAGCAACAAGAACACGGGGATGCTGAGACCAAATACCCCAAAGAGGGCGCTCAAGAGACGGCGGGCGATGTATGCTTGCAACCCCGGACTTCCTTACTATACATCTACGCGTTTGTGCGTCTCGCCGAGCGGTGGTCCGCTTGGGAGCGAGATGTAGCACCAGTCAGATCACGCCGTTCCGCTTCAAGCTGGCCCGCTGCACATCGTCGACACCGACTTCGGCAAGCACGTCATCATTGTCTTCCCCGAGGAGCGGCGCACGCCGCCTAATTTGCCACGGCGTCTCCGAAAACCGATAGGGAGCGCCTGGATAGCGCACATGGCGATTCAACTCGGGATGCTCCACTTCGACTGGGAATCCCCGCGCCAAGACATGCGGGTCTTCCATCGCCTCCTCCGGCGAGTAGATAATGGCGTTCTGGAATCCGCGTTCTTGCCCGCCGATAAAGAAGTCGTACGCGGGCAGATGCGCAGCGAGGAAATTCATTGCCTCACGGCCGGCAGCGAGCTTCATGCGCGCGTCGTCATCTTCCTCAATTGATCCCATCTGAATACGCGGACCATGCATCGCGGCCTCAAGAATCGCCGCCTCATAGAACTGGTCGATCAGTCCCAGGCTCTCAATCCACTGGTAGACTCGTCCGAACTGGCTCGGAGAACGAGGAGGCACACCGCTGTTGACGTAGCGACCGTCCGCGCATTGCACTTGGCTGTCCATGGTGCGTCGAGTTGACGCATGGCGTCCCGTCTGGCGCCGGACTGTCTGACCAGAAACCAACCAGGTATAGCTCGCCGCCTCGGTCGTCACATTAGACGCGGCGTGAAGATTCACATCGATAAGCTGCCCACGACCAGTCTGTTCACGCGAAAGGAGTGCGACCATGACCGACAACACTGCGAAGTGACAGCCGGTTTGATAGCCCTGGTTTCCTCCTGGGCGGATGGGTGGCAGCGTCTGATCATCGTATCCGCAACTCCAGACCGGCCCGGCACCCGCCAAGATCGTCAAGTCCGTTGCCTGCTCGGTCGAACGCGGTCCCGAGCGACCAAAGGGTGTAATCGACACCATGATGAGACGCTCATTGACCGGCTGGAGATGCTCATAGTCCAAGCCAAGTTCGGCCAGTCGCCTGTGAGGCTCACTCTCCAAGAGGACGTCTGCACTCGCGACCAAGCGCCGGAAGATGGTCTGGCCTTCCACTTGCTCTAAGTTGAGAGTCACCGCACGTTTATTCGTGTTGTAATGCCAGAAGTATAGACTGTGTTCTCGGTCTGGTATGTCGTCAGCAAATGGGCCATAGTCCCGAGTGTTGTCGCCCGAAAGTGGCTCCACTTTGATCACATCGGCACCCATGTCAGCGAGTATCTTTCCAGCAAACGCGCACTTTTCCTCGCTGAGTTCGACGACACGCAAGCCAGAGAGGGGGCCACTTCCGCCAGAATCCGAGCTCATATTGCTCCATCCTCGTTCAATTTGGCGATTTCTTGGCTAGTTAGACCAAGCAGTTGACCAAAGACGTACTCGTTATGCTGTCCCAAGCATGGCGCACCATGCTGTATCTCCCAGTCCGTCTCTGAAAGGTGCACTGGCAGTCCGTCGACACGTACGCGCCCAATTTCATTGTGATCAACCTCGGGCCAGAGTCTCCACGCGCTCGTGTTTGGGTCGCATTCGATACGCTGCTCTGGTGTCTGAACTACGGACACCGGTACTCCAGCGGTCTGTAGTAATTCCGCTACTACGATCGGATCTCGTTCACGTGTCCATGCACTTATCTGCGCGTCCAGTTCGTCTTCATTGGCGAGCCGACCTTCAAGCATCGCGAAGCGCGAGTCGCCTGACCAAGGCATGCCGATCACCTGGGCGAGGGCGCGCCAATCGCGGTCATCACGGCAAGCGACCGCAACCCATCGATCCTCCCTATCGCCCCACTCATCTGGCTGCTCACGTGGGAGCGATCGGCACGGGAAGACCCCGTGTGGCGACATCGACGGAGACTGGCTGCGATTCGTGTTCGGCATTCTGGTCCGACGCAAGGGCCGTCCATTTACGGTGTAATCGAGAAGGGCAGGTCCATTAAGTGTGAGAGCCGCTTCAGTGGTGGCGAAGTCAACCCATTGCCCGTGACCGGTGCGGCGCTGATGGTAAAGCGCCATCAGGATCGCCATCGCCATGTAGTAGCCGCCGGTGTGGTCCATATAGGAGTAACCCCAGCCTGCCGGCGGTTGATCCGGTAAGCCGGAGTTGAACGTGAGCCCGGAGAACGCCTGCACACTCGGCCCCCACGTCTTGAAGTGCATATATGGGCCACTGTGACCAAACCCACAGTTCGAGACGTACACAATCGATGGCTGAATTTCGCGCAAGGTTTCATAGGAGAAGCCCATTCGTGCGAGAACTCCGCCCGCGAAGTTCTCCGTAACCACGTTTGATATAGCGATCAGGCGGCGAAGTAGCTCACGTGCAGGCTCCGTTTGGAGATTGAGCGTGATGCCAAGCTTCTCCACGTTGTGATTGTTATAGGCACCGCCGAGCTCGATCCCACGTCGTTCGTCAAGAAACGGGCCTGATCCACGGAGGATGTCCCATCGCCCTTGATTTGATGGATTCTCGATGCGGATCACTTCAGCGCCGAACGCGGCGAGAAACCGCGTCGCACCTGCTCCGGCTAGCTGACCGGTAAAATCACAGATACGGAGATTAGATAGCGCAGTAGAAGCCATGATCTCTCTTTCAGTGCTGCAGCCGATCACGTCAATTAACCGGGTGCCCTGGCATGTACACGGCCTGAGATGGCTCGCTGGGCGATGCGCCTGTGTGTTTCAGTACCTTCTGGCCGTCCATCTGAGAGTCTGGCGGAACGCGCGGCCAGCATCCACACCAACAGCGTGTCATCACACGCGCCGGTCGATTCACCGCTCTGGGGTTTTTTTCTGCATGGGACACATCTACAGGCATTGACGGTTCATTTCTCCTCACTTCCGGAGTTGGCTCACGGTCACGTTCTAGTGCCTACCAGTGGGCGCCTCCGCAACGATTCCCATCGTGCGAATTCCTGCAATTTCATCGGTCGAGAGACCAAGCAGTTCGCGCAGGACAAAATCGTTGTCTTGACCGAAGAGGGGTGCTGGAACGGTCACCGGCGCAGGAGTCCGGGATAGTTTCCAGGCCACGCGGTTATGCGCTGATGGGCCCATCTCCGGATGGCTGGTCATCTCAAACAGGCCACGGGCGCGCATGTGCGGGTCCTCGAAGAGCTCAACGACGTCGAGAGCCGCACCGGCCGGCACGCCGACGGCCTGTAATTGTTGCTGCACGCAGTAGTGATCCAGGGTCCGTGTCCAGTCCGTGATTATCTCGTCAAGCGCATCCTCGTTCTGTTTACGCGTTACGAGGTTTGCAAACCGCGCATCAGCAGCAAGGTGCGGTTGTCCCATCGCCATGCACATCGCGGCGAAGTCACGGTCATTGCGACATGCGATGGCGACCCAACAGTCGTCACCGGAACAGGGATAGACACCATGCGGCGTCATCGTTGGATGGCGATTCCCAATCCGAGATTGGACTCGACCGTTCATCGCATAGTCGATGAGCGCTTCACCCACCAGTTGCATCTCGCCCTCGATCATCGCCACTTCTATCTGTTGTCCCTCCCCCGTGCGCCGTCGGAGTCGAAGTGCGGCGAGCGCAACATACGCTGCCATCAATCCCGCATTCTGGTCGCAATACGCAAATCCAGGTTTGCTCGGTCCGCGGTCGGGATAACCAGTAAGGTGCGAGAGCCCGCTCATGGCATCGACTCCCGGGCCATACGAGATGCGCTCGCGATAAGGCCCCGACTTCCCGAAGGCAGGCATCGAGACGAGAATGATGTCGGATCGCTCTTTGACGAGGTCGGGATAGTCGATCCCAAGGTTTGTGAGCACCCGAGGAGAAAAGTTCTCAAACATGATGTCGCACTTGGCCGCGAGGCGAAGGAAGAGTCTCCGTCCTTCCGGCCGTGCGACATCAAGCACCAGACTTCGCTTGCTGCGATTGAGTTCGTTGAACGTCGCCATGCGATTCCACGGGTGGTCTGGTGCACCCTCGACCGGTGGGCGGTCCCCTCCCCGAGCGACATGGCGGCTGTTGGGTGCCTCGATCTTAATCACCTCGGCGCCCATGTCAGCGAGGATCATCGTAGCGATTGGTCCGGCTACCGCAGTAGTGAAGTCAAGTATGCGGATGCCCACTAAAGGTTTGTGAGTTTGAATACTCATTAGATGACCCCTCGATCGCGTAGGATGGTCAGGTCCTCGCGGCTATAGCCTAGGCGGTCGCAAAGTATCGTCTCATTGTGTTCGCCCAGCAGCGGTGCACGGCCGGTTTGCCAAGGCGTGCGACTCATCTGTACCGGTGCCCCAGGTTGCGTGAGCGTGCCCGCGACTGGATGCGTTATCTCCGTCCAGAAGCCCCGTTCATGGTGAGCGGGATCGGCCATGACCTCTGCCGGTGTTAGCACCTCTGTAAACGGCAAGCGCAACTCCTGAGCGCGACGCACGGCCTCGAACTTGTCGTGTTGGTTGAGCCACGGCTGCATCAGCTCATCGATCTGATCGGCATGACCATAAGGCGTGGCCATTACCTCCGGATCGGCGAGGTCTGGCTCCTCCATCAGCGTTGCCATCAAGTCAGGGTGCCGAGGGTTCATGTGGGCGTGGACATAGCCGTCCTTACAAGGGCGAATCGTCGACGGATAAGGTCCCGTCGGTGGGAAATTCATCACGCGCGTTCCCGTTCGCCGAAAGCGATCACCACGAAAGAAGTAGGACTGCGGCATACCGCCGAGTAGAAATGAACCAGCCTCGCAGATCGAAACGTCGACATGCTGGCCAAGTCCGGTCAACTCCCGAGCGAAAAGGGCGACCATCGATGCTGTCGCCGCTTGTTGACCACCTTGGAGCTCAGTCTGGTCACTATAGGCCTTCAGAGGTGGACGATCCGGGTCGCCGCTCATAAGGATGTATCCACTAAGAGCGTAAGTGACGATTTCGGTCGAATGGTATTGGCTGTACGGACCGTCCTGACCAAACGGTGTGATAGAAACGACAATTATGCCCGGATTGACTGCGGCGAGATCGTCGTATCCTAGGCCAAGCGACGCAAGGTATCCTGGTGCAGCCGACTCGACCAGAACGTCCGTATCGCACGCGAGACGCTGGATGGTCTCACAACCGGCTGCAGTCGTCACATCCAACGTTATGCCAAGCTTGCCGGCATTGAGATGCAGAAATGCACCACTCTTTTCTGGATGCGGTTCATCGCCGGGAAAGGGGCCACGTCGACGCGTAGGGTCACCGCCGGGCGGTTCCACTTTGATTACCTCGGCGCCGAGGCCCGCCAGCAGCTTGGTGCAATAGGGTCCTGCAACACCGACCGAGATATCGAGTACACGAAGGTCTGCAAGTGCTCCGTTCGCCACAGTCAAGGCATCTAACTCCGTTCTTCAAACTCAAGCGCGAGCAATCAACGTCCGCGCAGCGTTGGGTCGAGCCGATCTCGGACAACATCACCAAGAAGATTGAGAGTTATAACCGTTAAAGACAAGACAATACCAGGTCCAATTACTAGACTTGGCAATGTCTCCAAATATGCCCTTCCTTCATTTATCATAGCGCCTAGTGAGGGGCTAGGCGGTGGCACTCCCATACCAAGAAAGCTCAGGGATGCTTCTGCTACGATCACGGATGCAAAGTTGGCTGTCGTGACTACCAACACTGGTCCGAGTGTCTGAGGCCAGATGTGGCGCATAATTATACGGGGTGTCGAGCAGCCGATGGCGCTTGCTGCTTCAATAAATGGACGCGAACGCACACTAACCGCAACCGAACGCACAATTCGAGAGAGGGATGTCCACATCACGAAAGAAATGCCGATCACGACGTTACGCGGACTCGGTCCAAGCATTGACACAATGACAATCATGAGCAGGAGAAACGGGAACGCCATCACGACGTCTACAACACGCTGGCCGAAGGCGTCAATGCGCCCGCCGAGCGTTCCGCATATCAACCCGACCATGACGCCGACGAATGCAGAGAGAGTTGTGGCGACGAGTGCGATGGAGAGCGATGTACGCAGGCCATAGACTGTTCGTGTGAACACATCGCGCCCGAGCGTGTCTGTACCGAAGAAGTGGTGCCCCGACGGTTCGCGCAGACGGAGGAGGGGTTGAACGTCGTTGGGATCGCGACTGAGTAGCAATGGCCCGACAAATCCGAGTGCGATGACACCGAAGAACAGGGCGATTGGAATGATCTCAGTCACGCGCAGCCGCGAGACTAGACGAATGCCCGATCGTCGGCCAGACACAACCACCGGCATCTTCACGGCAGAATCGTTTGCAACCACCCTCTTGCTCCTAGATCTCCAGGCGCGATAACGCCATGTCCGAACGATCACGCTTATGCAAGGCGAACCCTCGGATCGATTACCATGTAAAGAAGGTCAATAGCAAGGTTGATTATTGCGATTGTCAGTGCTGACAAGAATACCATTGCCTGAACAGTTGGATAATCTCTTTGGCGGATCGCTTGTAATAGCAGTGTTCCTAGTCCAGGTATATTGAACACTTGTTCGATGATTGCTGTTCCGGAGAGCAAGGCACCCATTTGCACTCCGATAATGGTTATGACGGGTAGTAGTGCGTTCGGTAGTGTATGCATGGCAGTGGTACGCCATCGACTTAACCCTTTTGCTTTGGCTGTACGAACATAATCTTGGCGGATTACGTCCAGTACTGAGTTGCGTGTCATACGTGTCGTAATTGCCATTAGCTGAATACCGAGGATCACCGCTGGCAAGATCAACTGCTTCAAGTTGGCACCCGGATCTTCCCAGATGGGCACATAGACGAAGGACGGAGTCCAATTGAACCACTTCAGTAGGACCAATATCGCGAGCGTTGCCAGCCAGAAGCTTGGCATCAGCATGAGTACGGCGATCAATCGAATGGAGAAATCGATCACTGATCCACGCGTATATGCCGCGATCGAGCCGAGCCCAACAGAAAGTAGGATTGACATGCTAAGTGCCAAGATCGACAACTCGATCGTCACCGGTGCACGATCTTTGATCGCGCCAAGGACGCTACGACCTGTGAAGAGTGAGGTGCCGAAATCGCCTCGCGCCATATCCGCGACCCACGTCAAGTACTGCTTCCAGTACGGGTCACTAAGACCCAGTTGATCCCGTAGTTCTTGGGCGCGTTCCTCGGAATATGTGCCGGCATCGCCGAGGATAAGGTCGACCACGTCGCCGGGCGCAATGCGCAGGAAGAAGAAGACGACGAGTGACGCACCAATGATCACCGGAACCATGAGCAGCAGGCGCCGAAGTATGTACTGCGAAGTGGTCATGACCATGCCTCGAGGTATCCGCACGCTTCCGGACACAGCCCACACCCTGTTGAACCATGCCCGGAAGTCGACTGGATTGAGCGAGCGTCAATCAGCACGCCAGGCGTCATCTAACTTTTTGCCGTCGTACCGTGCCGTACCCCAGTGATCGTAGACATTCCGTACCCACGGCTGCTTCGGCACGGTGGACTCACCGGTCGCGTTTTGAACGAAGTAGAGCCCAGTGTGCGAGTTTAGGATTATCTCTTGCACATCGTGCACCGCTTTCTTGCGCTCCTCCTCGTTAAATATTCCGCTCTGCTTGTCGAGCATGCTATTGATTTGTTCGTCATTCACAGAACCGTAGTTTCGGCCGCCACTCTTCGCGAAGAAGTTCTTTAGTCCGTCTGGATCTGGGGGTGGAAAGCTTGAAGAGAATGCGAGAATCTGAAACTCGTGTCGATTGGCACGTTGCTGTTGCGTCACATATTCGATTACGTCGACGTTACCTTTCAGACCAATGAGATTCATTTGCCTGGCAAGATAGACGCCATAGTCATCCGTTTTGCTGCCGAGAACTCGTCCCTGCCCGCCGAGGATTGTGATTTCCTGGCCGGTCGCTCCTGCTGCCTCGATCAACTTCTTCGCTTCAGCAATCTCCTTTTCCTTGTTCGCCTTGCCGATGGCATAGCCTGGAATCTTCGCAGCGCGGTCCTGCGGCAGCGCCCACGACGTCGTACCCATCGGTACCGGTAGCAGCATTTCGCCATCGGTCTCGCTGATGGCGTAGAGCTCTTCCAGGCTGAGCACCATTTGAAGGGCCTGCCGCACGCGCGGATCGTTCATTGGCGGCGTGCTGTAGTGGAACCAGAACTGGGGTCCCCCGACTGAGCTCTTCACCTGATCAAACTGCACGCCAGGGACATCCTGTTTGGTCACGGTCCGCGCCTGTGGGCTGAAGCCATTGAAGTCAGCGTCGATCTGCCCGCTCCGGAAGGCGGTCACCCGTGCGTCTGGATCCGGCATCGAAAGCACCTCGATCTTGTCGAGGTAGGGCATGCCCTGCGCATAGTAGTCTGGGTTGCGGACCAGGGTCGCGCCGCGGTCAACCTGGAACGACTCAAGCTTGAAGGGACCGCTGCCGATGGCGTCCTTCCCATCCTTCAGTTCAGGCAAAGCCGTCTTCGATTCCGGCATGATGCAGTTCCAGCCGTGCGCCAGGAAGAGCTCAAGCGACGCCTGTGGCGTGGCCGTCGTGATCTGGACCGTCTTGTCATCTACAACCTGGAAGTTCTGCACGGAGTCAAAGAGCGTCGAACGCGGTGCCGCCTTGAGCTTCTTGTCGTCGTTCTTGATTCGGTGGAGACTGGCGGCTACGTCTTTGGCCGTGAGGATCGATCCATCGTGGAATTTCACTCCATCACGAATCGAAAGGACCAGTGTCGTCGGATCGGGTCGCTCCCAGCGTTCGGCGAGATCCGGGAGCACTGCTTCACCGTTCCTCTCAGGGTCAACCTTAAGGACTTGGCTAAAGATTGGGATCACGACCCATGCGGTGTTTCCACTGGGTGAAATGTGTGGATCCAGGTTTTCAGCGACGCCGGGCGTGGGATAACGCAGTGTCCCTCCACGCTTGGGCTGACCTTGGTCCGCGGCAGCGGTGGCACCGGTCGTGCTGCCGCCAGCGGTGCTGGCGCTGCTGTCCTCTTCACTACCACCGCAGGCGACCACCGCAAGGCCGGCGAGACCGGCGCCACCGAGCGCCGCACCGCGGAGCAACCGTCGCCGTCCCCCACGCCACCCCGCTGTCGTTTGTGTGCGCTGCCTCCTGAGCATCATTGGTTCCCCCTCACCCCGATGAACCTCCGCCGATCTGGGAGCTTCGGGCAGGCCGCGGCGGCCCCGACCTGCCCGGGAAGTGACCTTGTCAGTCCGCCGCGACGCTTGCGAGCGGCCACTCTTTCGGAAGCGGCACTTTGTAGAGCGCTGCGGCGTTTTCGAAGAGCACCTTGCGCCGCATCCACTCTGGCTGCTCGCCAAAACAGGTGGCGATGTGTTCACGGACGGTGGTCGCAGGGTACAAACTTGTCGGATGCGGGAAGTCGGTCTCGAAGAGCACGTGGTCGACACCAATCACATCCAACAGTCGTGATGGTGCGATCTGCTCGAACCAGAAGCAGGTATACACTTGGCGTCGGAAGTACTCGCTCGGAAGCAGATCGTCCGGTCGCTCCTTGTTGACCGCGTTCTCACGCCACTGATGGTCCATGGCCTCCAGTAGGAATGGCACCCAACCAATTCCACTCTCCACCGAGACAATTTTCAGATTCGGATAGCGCCGGAGGATCCCGCTGTAACAGACATCGGCCACGACATCGGCATTGCTCAGGAACATCTTGACCGTTCCAAGCGCAAAGTTGGCCTGGCGTCCCAGCCGTGGGCGGGGTCGGGTATCCTCACCGATTGCAGCACTGCCGATGTGGAAATTGACCGGCATCTCCAGATCCTGTGCTGCAGCCCAAAGGTTGTCCCAATGCTCGTCCGACAAGGCCGGGAAATTGTAAACGCTTGGGTCGCTGCAAAAGAGCATCCCCGCGAAGTCCATTTTCCGGGTACGTTCCATCTCAGCGATGCAGGCGTCAGGATCCCAGAATGGCATCGCCGCGATACGCACAAAGCGATCCTTATAAGGGGCCGTCCATTCGGCAAGGAAGTCATTGTAGGCTTGCACGCAGGCCAGCATTAGCTCGGGGTCCTTCATCATCAAGAAACGCTGGCTGCCGAATCCGCCGACATTCGGGTAAATGACCTGCGCCCAGATCCCTTCTTCATCCATCAGCTTCACTCGCTCATGAATGTCGTAGGAGCCAGGGTGCGCTTCCTCATAGTTTGGCGGAGCGGATGGGGGTGGATACTTCCAGCCAGCCATGACACCCGCTGGCGCCACGCTGATTCGCTCGCCGGCGATGAACCAGCCCAACCGCGTTCTCCCACTTGGGCTCTGGTATGGCTTGACGTGGGGCACTAGATCACCCCATTTGTTCGACACGCGAGAGGTCCACAAGTCCGGCGGTTCTCCAACATGCGTGTCGGAATCAATCACCGGGTACGTCCCGGTCGTGGTTGTCATATGCACGAACTCCTTTAGTCTTGGTTCAGCTTCCGCTGGCTAGTCTTCTATCCAACAACCCGTCGGCGGACGGGGTAGTACCTCAGGGTTCGCATATCGAGCATTCCGACTGCTCGCACCAGCCGGTGCCAACGAACGCAGTCGTGAGCGTCGGTGTAGATCCACCTCCTCGGCTGCGTGGTCGACGGATGCGCGCAACGACCTGGTGGCCGCAATCCATACAACACCTCCATTTCAGACGCAACGGCTTCTTCAGCAGCTCTCGCAAGTTGACAGCGACTTCCGTCAGCCTTCACGAATGCACCGCTCTGGGCATTGTTCCGCTGTGGCTATCCATTACCATCAAGTCCAGACATCGATGACGTGGTTGTGCTCACCAAGTTGTGGCGCACGGTTCACTGAGTCATGTGAGCCGAACGCAGGTGCCGGCAACGTCCTTACGCGCTTGTGCTCATTCGATGGTGCCAGTTTCGTATCCTTCCCCTACCTCTGACACTCCGCGGTTCGCATGCGATCTGCTTTCACCTACACATCGATGCGAGCGCTGATGTGCGGCGTTGAGGTCTCTTTCACGGCTCGTTGGGATATACCTGGTGCCGGTAGGTGTGGGCGCTTGTGGGTAGTGGATAATCTATCGCTGGCATCGATGCTCTCGTGCTCTTCCATGCACAAACAAGTGCATCATCTTGGGCATAATTGAATGGATCGCCAAGCTGCAGTTCCTCTTCACCGTTGCGCGCCGGCCGGTGATCCATCAGCCAGTCAACAACTCGCTTGACCGCATCGTCCGCCGGCACGACATCTCGGTAACCGAGTTCGTCCTGAATCTTATGCGTGTCCCGAACATGGTGGTCGCGCTGGTTCCGCCAAAGCACGTGACACGGCGCTGCCAAATCCCAGGACATATCCACAGATTGATCGAATTCCACTTCGTGGAAGCCACTGTGCATGATGGTGACTTCATAGCCACGATCTAACACCCCATTGACAACAATGGGTCCCGTTGGTCCCGTGCCATCGATGATCAAGGCCGTCTTCGAAGACACCTATCTACCGACTCTCATCCTGGCTGTCGCCGAGCGGGTGAAGCTGCGCTCGATTGGTAAGGCCCGAAGCCCAAGAATTCGGAACATCGTTCCGACTTTGGGCGATACTACACACCGACTGACGCCATGTCAAGTGGCTATGTCTGACCGTTGGCAAAATCGCACCGATCGCGCGGGACGTCGTTGGATGCTGAGCGCGGGTGCAAGTTCGGCGCTCTCGGAGGCGACCACCGCCGGTGGACAGGCGGGCTGTATTGCGCTCATGCTCAGGCGGAAGTGTGCAGTGCGGATGGTCCAGGAGCACCACGGGGAGTATCCGCCCGAATGGGCGGCGATTACGTCGATCGTCGACAAGCTGGGAGTGGGCACGGAGGCGTTGTGGTTGTGGCTGCGGCGGATCGAGGTTGACCAGTGCCAGCGTCCCGGCGTGACCACGGCGGAGCGAGAGCGGATTCGCGAGTTGGAGCAGGAGAACCGGGCGCGGCGCCGGGCCAACGAAATCCTGAAGGCGGCGTCGGCTTTCTTCGCGCGGGAGCTCGACCCGCGCTTGCCGACGCGGTGAGGTTCATCCAGGCACACCGAGTGCACTGGGGCGTCGAGCCGATCTGCCAGGTATACGGGGCCGACAAGGTGTGGGCGCAAAGATCTGGGCGCAGTTGAACCGGGAGGGGATCCGCGTGGCCCGCTGCACGGTCGAGCGCCTGATGTGGAAGCTGAGCTTGCGGGCGTGGTTCGTGGCCGGCGCAGCGTCCGCACCACGCGCCCCGACGCGGCGAGCGACCGCCCCGCCGGCCTAGTGGTGCGGCAGTTCCGAGATCCGAGCCCGCACCGGCTGTGGGTGGCGGACCTGACCCACGTGAAGACGCCCAGCGGCTGGATGTACGTGCCGTTCCTCGTGGATGTGTTCTCGCGCTTTGTCGTTGGCTGGCACGTGTCCCGCTCGCCGCCGCCGGGCCTGGCGCTCGACACCCTGGAGATGGTGCGCTGGGTGCGGGATGCTCGGGCTCATCCATCACAGCGACCGGGGCGTGCAGTACCTCACCGTCCGCTACCGCGAGCGCCTCGCCGACGCGAGGGTCGCGGCTTCCGTCGGGTGGCGGGGCGACTCGTGCGACAATGCCCTCGCCGAATCGTTCCATGGCCTCTCCATGGCCGAGTTGATCCGCCACGAGCGGCCGTGACAGGGCTGAATGACGTGGAGTTCGCCACCCTGGCGTATGTCGACTGGTTCAACCACCGCCGGCTCGACGAGGGAACGCGGCCGGGGGAACCATGCCGCGGTCCCACGTCGAGCCGGCGGTGGCTTCCCAAAAGCCCGGGCCTCTATCAAATCCGGGGCGGTGCACCAG
>JBFXAN010000033.1:0-48177 GCA_050184225.1 Dehalococcoidia bacterium
GGGCGCGGTATGATGCCGACCGTCACCAACGTGAACAACGCCTCCCTGCTCACCGGGCTTCCGCCCGCTGATCATGGCATCAGCGGCAACTACTTCCTCGACGATGCCGGTCAGGGAACCTATATGGAATCGCCGGGCCTGCTGCGCGCGCCGCTGATCTTCTCGCGCATCCAGGAGAACGGCGGCCGCACCGTGATGATCTCCTCCAAGCGGAAGCTGGTAGACCTCTTTGGCGGAGCGGCTGGTCTTGCCTTCTCGGTCGAACAGCCGGTCGCGTGGGCCGTGGCGGCGCTCGGCGGCCCGCCACCGATCTATTCGATCGAGGCGAACCTCTGGCTGCTGCGCGCCGCGCGGCTCGTGCTGGAGCGCGAGCGTCCCGACCTGCTCTACGTCACCTCGACCGACTACTACGGCCACATGCTCCCGCCCGAGGCGCCGGCGTGCCGCGCCTTCTTCGCCGAGGCGGACCGGCTGATCGGAGACATCGTCGACACCGGCCTGCCGCTCAGCATCGGCCTCACCGCCGACCACGGCATGAACCGCAAGACCCGCGCGATCGACCCCGCCCGCGTGCTGCACGACGCCGGCATCGAGGCGGTCGCCGTCCCCGCCCTCAAGGACAAGTACACCAAACACCACAACAACCTCTCCGGCGTCGCCTACGTCTACCTGAACGCGTTCGAATGCGGCCGCGCCGCCGCTGCGCTGGCTTCTCTGGTGGGCGTCGAACGTGTGCTCACCCGCGAGGAGGCCGTCACCGCGTTCCATCTTCCCGCCGACCGGATCGGTGACCTGATGCTGCTTGGCGATATCGACACCGTCTTTGGTGAGGTCGATGAACCGGAGGTTGCGGTCGACCTCCGCTCCCACGGCTCGCTGCACGAGATCGAGGTGCCGCTGATCAGCTGGGGGCCAGCCTTCGCCGGCTTCGTGGGGTTGGAGAACCGGGCGTTGGGAGCGACGCTCTGGACCGCGGACGCTCCCGGATCAGCGACCGTTTGAGGCGAACCACAGCACCGGTGTCGCGACACCGGTCATGCAGCCTCAAGACAGTGCAGCGGTTCAGTGCCTGCCCGCTGTACGATGGCGCGGCGCTGTACCATCGCGACCGCCGTGGTAGGCTCGGTGCATCTTGCAACGGGAGGTGGATATTGATCACGACCCACATCAGGCGCCGCCTGCTTCGAGTCCTGTTCGGCGGCGCCGCCGTGAGTGCGCTCGGGCTTGCGCTGATGCTTGGACTCAGTCGCATTGGCACAGCCGGTGATGCAGTGGCACAGAGCGCCGGGTCCGGTGCGACCTGTCCGATGACGACCGAAGACGAGAACATCGCGATCGCGCGGACCTGGCACGAGCAAGTGATCAACCGGCGCAACCCGGCAGCTCTGCAGGACATCCTCGCGGCTGAGGTCGTCCACCATGCGGCCGGCGGCTACCCGAATACCATGACCGCTGCCGGCGTCGCCGCGATGATGGACGACTTCCTCGTCGCCTTCCCCGACCTGCGCTACGAGTTCGACCTCTTCATCGTCCAGGACGACATGGTCGTGGAGCGGTACACGGCGACGGGAACCCAGGAGGGACCGTTGCAAGACCTGCCGCCGCTGGGTCGGACGGCCACCTGGACCGGAGTCAACATCTTCCGCATCGAGTGCGGTCGGATCGTCGAGGTCTGGTCGGAGGTCGATGCCCTCAGCCGGAACCAGCAACTCAGCGGCGCCAAGAAGTAGATCCACTGCACCCTGGGAATCTGCCACGCGCCGCCCAACACACATGCGCGTTACCCTTCGACGAACTCCGCGTCCGGCGATGGTCACCGGGCGCGGAGATCGCGGAGCTGCGCGACAGCCAAGCTGATGAAGCTCAGGCCACGGCACGCCGATGTCACCGCGTTCGCTGTTCGAGTTCCTGCCGTTCCTCAGCGTTGCGATCACGGCCGCAGAGGGCGATCAGTTCTTCGTGATACTCAAACCAGATCGTGTGATAGCTGTCCTTGAGCGGCGAGGCCAGCATGCTGCGATCGCCGCGACGTAGTGCGGCGATCGCGATGTCGAAGCGGTGACTATAGGAACCAAGGCGGGGTGCCTGGGCGGCGGTCTGGATCAGGATCGGCAGCAGTTGCGCGTGGATGGCTGCCACATTGCGGACCAGCGCCTGCCAGTCAGCATCGGACGGCGCACTCGGGGCGCGCGTCTGCCATGCGCTGACGACTTCCTTGAACCGATGGTTCAACGCGGCAAACGACTCGTAGCATCCCTCAAGGACGCCGGCGTCGATCGCCGTCCGCTCGGCCGCAAGCTGTTCGTCGATCCAGCGTCGGCCTTCCGGCGTCAGCGTGATGCCGCGCGGTATGACCCGAAAGTACGGTTCGTTGCCGGTGAGGAGCGCCTCGATCCGGACGGGCGTGGTCGACAGCGCCACCGCCGCGCGCTCCGCGGTGCAGAGTCCCTTGAGTTGGACAGTCCGTCCCAGGTCGAACAGGCTCACATCAGCGGCGCCGGAATCCCACGGCGCAACCGCGATCGTTCCCAGCTCGACACCCAACTCTATCGCCCACCCACGCAGCGTTTGTAGCTCTGCAATCACCGCGGCGCCGTGCTCACGCTGGTCGCCCGCGTAGAGCGCGCCGCTCGTGCCGTCGACGGTCACGACGTCGCCCTCAGCCACGAAGACATCGCCGGTGCGGATACCGGTGGCAAGCACCCGCGTCTCGGCGACGCTCGTCACGGTAGGAATCGCCCAGCTCCGCGCGACGACGGCGGCATGGCTGGTGACGCCACCCAACGTCGTCACCAGACCCGCTGCACCGATCATCCCGTGAATGTCGCCGGGCGAGGTTTCCTCGCGGGCAAGGACCACCGCGACACCACGACCGGCGAGCTCAGCTGCTCGGTCCGGGTCGCAGCAGAGCACGCCCGTCCCAA
Organism: Dehalococcoidia bacterium; assembly: GCA_050184225.1. Lineage (GTDB taxonomy): Bacteria > Chloroflexota > Dehalococcoidia > CAUJGQ01 > CAUJGQ01 > JBFXAN01. The sequence continues at coordinate 2,925 of JBFXAN010000033.1, forward strand.
CTCCGGGCGATGCGGCCATGCCGGTAGCGAGCGGCACGATCCCCGGCCGAACCGCTGTCAGCCCGGCCACCTGCTGCACGATGTCCGGTCCGATCCGCGCGACCGCCTCGGCGCGGGTGAGCGGGAAACCAGGATCCTCGGCCATCGCGACGGCGATCCGTACGGCCGCCGTGGGGCTGCGCCGGCCGATGCGGGTCTGGAGAATGAAAAGCGCTCCATCGCTGACCGTGAACTCGACATCACACATGTCACGCGCGTGGCGCTCGAGTCGGTCGAGTCCATCGAGCAGTTCCGCGTAGGCGGCCGGCGCCTGAGCGCGGAGGGCGTCGAGCCCGTCGACCGCGTGCGTCCCGCCGACGACATCTTCACCCTGGGCGCCCGCGAGATAGTCGCCAAATGGACCAGCGTCGCCCGTCGCCGGGTTCCGCGTAAAGGCGACGCCTGTCCCCGACCGATGTCCCAGATTGCCGAACACCATCGCCTGAATCGTGACCGCGGTACCAAGCGACTCCGCGATCTGCTCACGCTGCCGGAACGCCCGCGCCCGGTCCGAATGCCACGACCGGAAGACCGCTGCCACCGCGCCGCGTACCTGCTCCAACGGGTCGGCCGGGATACCACCGGCGCCGGCCGCCAGAGTGTGGACGCGATCCGCCGCCGCGAGCATGCCGTCCGTCGTCCTCTCCGAGGCCGCCGCAGCGGCAACTTCGGCGGCGGGAATACCAAGGACAATGCCGGCATACATCCGGCAGAACCGCAGCCAGGTGTCGGCGGCAAACAGTGGTGTGTGCCGCGCCGCCATCGCGTCCCGGATCGCGGGCGTTATGCCAACGTTGAGCAGCGTATCCATCATCCCCGGCATCGACACCGGCGCGCCGGACCGCACCGATACGAGTAGCGGCGCCTCCGGCACGCCCAATCCTCGGCCAAGCCGCGCGCCGAGTCGGTCGAGGTGGGTCGCCAGCGCCGCATCGAGATCGGCGGGCCAACCTCGTGTCAGGTACCGCCGGCACACGTCGGTCGTGATCGTGAATCCGGGTGGAACCGGCAGTCCCAGCACCTGGGTCATTTCGAGCAGGCCCGCACCCTTACCGCCGAGGTACACAGCGGCGTCGATGCCCGCCGGCAACGGGTCGTCGAAGGCGAGGATGATGGGCAGCAGGGCGCGAGCGGTGTCGTCTGTCATCGGCGGCGATGTCCTATGGGAGCGCCACAATCGTCACGGTGCCGGCGTTCCCGTCCAGGCGGACAGTCGCACCATCCGGAATCAGCCGCGTGGCGTCGGTCACCGAGGCGACGCAGGGAATACCCAGCTCGCGGCTGACGATCATCGCGTGGCTCTGCGCCGCTCCCACGTCCACGATCACGCCGCCCGCCGCGACAAAGAGCGGCGTCCAGGCCGGGTCGGTGATCGGCGCGACCAGGATCTCGCCAGGGCCTAGGGCGGTCGGATCGAGCGGGTCCAGAATCACCCGCGCCACGCCCGTCACCTGGCCGAGGCAGCCCGAGAAGCCGGTCAGCACATCGCCGGCCTTGAGCGTGCGGACGTCCGCCGCATCCTTCCTCGGCCAGGTGTCCGGATCGGGAATCGTACCGTAGAAGACAAAAGGCTCCTGCAGCGCGGCGTACGTATCACCCAACGCGCGCCGGCGACGAAGCGTCTCGGTGAATTCATCCGGATGTTCGAGCCAGCGGTCCATTTCATCCACGAGCAGAAAGCTGAAATCGCCAACCTCGTCGCAGACACCAGCATCAACCATCCGCCGGCCGATGGTGTGCATCGCCATCCGGCCCTCTTGGATCAGCTTGATGGCGTTGGTCTTCGTCCGTTCCCGTCCCGCTTGGTAGATTACCGCCGCCCGCGCCGCCGCCTGGAACAGCCCCTGTGTCGCCGGATCACCGGCGAGCGCCGCTGTGATCTCTCCGACCAGCCGCTCCCGCTCCGCCGCCAATTCCTGATTGCGCGCGGAGGGGTCGGCATCCGGGCCTGCCAGCCGCATGCGGTCGATCGCGGCCAGCGCCAGCTCCAGCCGCGTCTCCCAGGTGTGGCTGCGCAGCTCCCACTCGTTCGGCCCGCGTGCACCATAGTGATCGATGAACCGATCGAGCTCGGCGAGGAACGCCTGCCCGTCGCTGCCAAGTCCCTTCACGCGCCCCAAGAGTCCACTTACCCCAGCGTCGAAGGCTGCCGTCAGCGCCGGATCGGCGGCGACCATCCGTCCCATCTGCCACATTGCCATCGACGGGGCGGCCGACTCGACATCGCCCACCCCCGAGATGATGCGCATCGCATCGGCGGGGCGGCCGATTGCCGTACAGATCTGGGTGAGCGTGCCCACCGGGACGGTACTGAGAAACGTCACGGCGATGTGCTCTCGAAAGAGCCGACGAAAGTGGGTTCGCAGGAGCGTATGGGCGTACTCCCAAAGCTCGCGGTTGGACATCGCATCGAGGTCGGGACGTTGCGCGTGCAGTTCGGCAACCAGCCGCGCGCTGGCGGCGGGCGCATCCAGCCGGTCGGCCATCAGCGCTTGCTGGAACTGCGCCCCGATCGCGGCGGTGCGCTCCTCGTTCTGGTCGCCAGGAGCCGGCTCGTACGGGGGGACGCCGGGCTGGGCGCCGTAGAAGAGGTCGTCCATCGCCTGCGCCGAGAGTCCCGGCGCCCGCTCGCCGATGATCCGCGTCACCGAGGCGTTCAGGTAGCAGTACGACCCGAAGACACCGAGCGTCTCCATTTGGCCCTCGGTGAATTCCTCGTGGGTGAACGCGCCCATATCGGCGAGCGCATCCCGCCAGCCGCCTTCAGCAGAATCCTCCATCAGCATGCTGAAGGTGAGCGGCGCCACTGGCTCGGGGAACACCTCTCCCACATTCGCGCGTGTCCAGAGTGGGAAGCGGCTGCTCGGCTCGCTTCCGACGATCCATCGCTCCACAATCTTTCCCTCCCGTCCGCCGAAGTCGGACTATGCGGAATGATTGTGGAGCAGACCTGGATTGTCAACCCGACTCGTCGCATTGAGCGGGACCATCCCGGCCCCGAAGACGTCGTCGACGTGGTAACCTGAACCCCGGAGTGCTGACCGATGCCTGACCAGGAAGCGCTCAATCGCGAGGCCGACCGGCTGTACGAGACCTACGGCAAACCACTCGAGGGCGAGCACTGGGGTGAGTTCGTCGCGATTGCCACTGACGGGCGTACTGTGATTGCCGCGACCGCGGTGGAAGCGGTCAAGAGTGGCAGGCATGCGTTCGGCCCTGGAAACGTCATCTTTAAGATCGGTGAGCGATTCGTCTCAACACTGCGATGAATGGCTCACGCATGGTCAGCAGTCGCTTCCCGTTCATCCCGATCGAGTTGGCTATCGATGGCCATTCGTACGCGCTCGATGCGATGCTCGACACCGGCTTCGATGGAGACGTGGTTGTTCCGGCCGACCTACTTGGCAGCGAAGTCTTGGCTTCTGATCAGCTTCGGGTTAGGCTTGCCGACGGTTCCGGAATGGTCCTTCCAGCACACTTCGGAACAGCCCGCATCGGGGAGTGGGAGATTGCTGACGTAATGGTGTACGTGCTTGGCGACGTCCCCCTCGTTGGTACTAACCGGATTCGGCACTTCATAGTGACGCTCGACCACGGCCGGCGCGTCATCGTCGAGCCATAACCCGTCCGCCTCTGATGCCGCATTCGACGCTGCCCAGCCGGGTGATGTCGGAGCTGCCCGTGATTGGGCGTACAATGCTCTTGTCTGAAGCAGCAACGCGACAGGACGGAGGCGCGATATGGCCGGCAACAGCGGCACGACGACGGCGATGGCAGCCGCCGCGGTGATCGATGCGCCGCGATGGGACCAGGCACTGGGCGCGGCCCTCGGCCAGATCGGTGACACGTTGACGACGGAGCCGGACCTCGTTTTCCTGTTCGCCTCGCCCGCCTATGCCGAACAATTCAACCATATCGCCGGGATCGCGTTCGAGCGCACCGGCGCGCGGGTCCTCGTCGGCTGCTCCGGCCAGGGCGTGATCGGACCAGAACGCGAGATCGAAGACCGCCCCGCCCTCTCACTGCTCGGCGCCGCGATGCCGGACGCAACGCTTCGTGCTGTCCACATCAGTCAGTCCTCGATCGAGGCATGCACCTCCGCCGAAGACTGGCGCCGCCTGACCGGTGTGTCGCTCGATGATGTCAACGCCTGGCTGATCTTTTCCGACCCATTCACACTCAACCCCGAGGCGCTGCTCACCGGCCTCTCCGCCGCCTATCCCGGCGTTCCCCTGGTCGGCGGCATCGCCTCCGGCAGCCCGCGCGTCCGCCAGACGCATCTCTTCCTCAACGGTGAGGTCCATCACAGCGGCGCGGTGCTCGTCGCGATCGGCGGCGCGTATACCGTGCAGACCGTCGTCTCCCAGGGGACCGAGCCGATCGGCGAGACGTGGACCGTCACCAGTGCCCAGGGCAACATGCTCGAAACGATCGGCGGCCGTCCCACCTACGAAGTGCTGGTCGAAACGGTGCAGGCGCTTCCATCGGAGGTGCAGATCCGCGCCCGCACGAATTTGTTGATCGGCTTGGCGGCGGACGAATACCGCGATCGATTCGGTCGTGGCGACTTCGTCATCCGCAACCTCCTTGGCGTCGATCAGGCGACCGGCGCGCTGGCGATCGGCGCCCATCCCCGCGTCGGCCAGACGGTTCAGTTTCAGATCCGCGATGCCGGCGCCGCCGACGACGAGCTGCGGACGATGCTTTCGGTGACGCGGACCGAACTCGGCGGTCGCAATCCGGTCGCCGCGCTGCTCTGCTCGTGCACCGGCCGCGGCGCCGGCCTGTTCGGCACACCGGATCACGACGCGCGGGCGCTCGCCGGCGAGTTCGGGCCGCTCCCAGCGGCGGGGTTCTTCTGCAACGGCGAGATCGGACCCGTCGGCGGCGTGCCCTTCCTGCACGGCTTCACCGCCAGCATCGGCCTGATCGTTCCCGATCCAACCTTCCAGGTTCCACACGAGCCGGATGTGCCCGTCGAGCCTGGAATCAGAAACCCGGAATTCTAACGCGGAACTCGGAATTGGGCTGCTTCTCCCGCCTCGGCTGCCTCACCCTCGGAATCCTGATCGGCGTCGTCGCCCTCGCCCTCGTTCTCGCGACACGTCCCGTGGGTCCACGCTACGACGACGGTGTCTTCGTCTATGACGTGGCTGGCGCAGCGCGCACGGTGCCGATCACCGATGAAGCCGCCCGCAGCTTCGCCGGCAAGCTCAACGGCGACCTGACACCATCGGGGTTGCTGGAAGCGGCGACGGTTGGCGTTCCCGTGACGGAAGCGGAATTGAACTCTCGCATCGCCCAGGAAATGGCCGAACGGCCGGTGACCGGCCCCGGCGCAACCGTCGATCGCGTCTTCATCCGGCTCACCAACGGCGGCGCCCGCGCCTATGTCTACTCAACCGTACGCGGCGTGCCGGTCGTCCTGAGCAGTGACCTTGTCTTCGACGTCGGTCGCGGCGCCGTTCAGGTAGAGCTCAAGGACCCACATGCCGGTCGTCTCCCCGTCGGGTTCGCCCTGCCGGCGGCACTGTCGTTGCTCGACGACCTCGCCGGCGTCGAAGCAACGATCGCCCTGATCATTCCGCCACAGGTGCAGGCAATCCGCTACGAGGAGGGCCAGCTCCGCGTCCAGGTCAATCCACTCGCGGGATGAGTGACCCGCTCTGCAAGAACTCCAGCATGAGCGCGTTCACCCGCTCCGGCGCGTCGATCTGCACCCAATGACTCGCCTCCGGGATGCGCTCGACCCGGATCGCGGGCACCCACTGCTCCAACCCCTCGGTCAGCGGCACACCGAGATAGCGGTCCTGATCGCCCCAGATCAGCAGCGTCGGGCAGCTGATCGTCGCCGGTTCCTGCATCGCCTCGCGGGGATCGCGCCGGAAGAGGGCGCGATAGTAATTGATCGCCGCCGTCAGTGCCCCCGGCCGGCTCAACGCGCGCTTGTACCGGCGAATGTCCGCATCACTGAACGCATCGCGGCGGACCGGATCGGTCCGCATCACCCGGTCGAGGAGGGCATAGCCACGGGCACGAATCAGAGCTTCCGGTAGCCACGGCAGTTGAAAGAACAGCATGTACCAGGACTTCCGCATCTGTCGCAGCGTGCGGAGCTCGCGGGCGAAGGCGCCGGGGTGCGGCGCATTGAGCACGATCAACCGCTCTACGATCGCCGGATGCCGCATCGGAACGTACCAGGCGACGCCGCCGCCCCAGTCATGACCGGCCACCACCGCCTTCGTCTCACCCAGATGGCTGATCAACTCGGCCACATCGTCCGTTAGTGTGTCGATCAGATAGCCGCGCACCCCGGCCGGCTTCTCCGAGATGTTGTAGCCGCGCATATCTGGTGCAACCACCCGATATCCCGCCGCCGCCAGCACCGGAATCTGATACCGCCAGGAGTACCAGAACTCCGGAAATCCGTGGAGGAGAATCACCAGCGGACCGCTCCCCGCCTCGACGTAGTGAAGCCGCACGCCATTGACGGCTGCCTCATGGTGCGACCAGGGTTCTGTGCGGGACTCCGTGTCTGTCACCGTCTGCCTCCCTCGCGGATGGGACTGGGCCGTCGTTCGCGCGTACCTTCACATAGAATCGCTGCCGGCACGACGCGGGCGGCGATACGATGGCACCGCTGAGCGTCGAGACAGACCGTCCCCGACGCGCCGGCGATGTCTTCCCCGAGATGTACGTCCTACCGTAATGAACTTCCTTGACCTCGTCATCCTGCTGACACTGGCATGGTTCACGATTGCCGGAGCAACCGCCCGACTGCCGCGCGAACTGGTCACGCTCGCCGCGATGCTGCTCGGTGTTGTGCTCGCCGGCCTCTTCCACGAGCGGCTGGCCGATGATCTGCTCGTCCTGATCGACAGCTTCCGCGTCGCGCGCGTCCTCGGTTTTTGCGCGATCTTCTTCGCGGTGTGGGGCGCCGGTCAGATCGCCGTCGTCTTGTATAAAGATCTGGCCCTGACGATCACCTTCGGGCCGCTGGACCTGAGCGGCGGGCTGGTCGCCGGTCTGTTGAAGGGCATCATCCTGGTGGAGACGCTGTTGTTTCTCTTCGCGCGCTATCAATTCGACGCGACGACGAGCGCCATCGACGGGTCACTGCTCGCGCCGGTCTTCCTCCGTGGCATTCCCTTCGTCTTGTGGCTGCTCCCCAGCGCGTTCCGATCCGCCGTCGATGCGTTTCCGGGGACGGCGTAAGGGGACCGTACGCGGCGTTCGGCGCGGTGGCTCCGGGGGCGCCGCCGCCTCGCCCGTCCGCTCTACGGCTGCACCCGGCGTCCCTTCCGCGCGTTCGGTCGCGCCGAGCGACTCCCGCGCGCGCAACGCCTGGATCACGGTTAGCGTCTCCATCGTGGTCATGCCGAGGCGGTGCAGCGTGTGTCGCGTGAGTTCGAGCGCCACTTCGCGCTCGGCGATCACCGCTTCGGAGACGCCGAGGTGCCGCAAGGAGAGCGCCTCCGCCCGGCTGCGGACGCGGGCGACGATGTCGAGCCGGGGGTTCAATTCCCGCGCGTGCGTCGCCGCGAGCCGGGTCGTGATCGGGTCCGGCAGCGCCAGCAGCAGCGTCCGCGCCCGTTCCAAGCGCGCCCGGCCGAGCACCTGGGGATGCGTGCAACTGCCGTAGATTGCGTCGACCCCCTCCGCACGCAACTGTTCCACAATTCGGCGGTCCTGGTCGATCACGACATAGCGGTAGCCGCGACGGCGGAGCGTCTCCGCGACAAAGCTGCCGACGCGCCCGTACCCGCAGATCACGACATGCGTCCGCGCCTCGATCACCGGCGCATTGATATCCTCATGTGGCTGGGGATGCGTCTTCAACCAGCGGAGCAAGAACGGGATCGGCGCATACATCGCCGATGCGAGTACGATCGACGCGGCCGTCGCCGCCACGATCACTTCGAAGTGCTCTTCCGACAAGACACCCTCATCCACGCCCAACCGCGCGAGGATGAATGAAAACTCGGCCGAAGCAGCGAGTGAGGCGCCGACGAGCAGCGCGATGTCCCAGGTGCGGCCCAGCAGCACGCACAACCCGGAGATCAGCCCCGCCTTCACCAGCAGCGTCACCGCCGTGAAGACGACGATGATCGGCGCCGCATCGACCAGCGTGTGCGGATCGACGAGCAGGCCGATCGCGACGAAGAAAAGCGCGGCAAAGATGTCGCGCACGGGCAGCAGCTCGCCGAGGATCTGGGCAGAGAGATCGGCCTCGCTGATCACCAACCCGGCGACGAACGCGCCGAGCGCCAGTGAGAAGCCGGCGGACTCACTCAACAACGCCGCACCGATCGCGAGCACTGCCAGGGCCAGCACGAACAACTCGCGTGAGTTCTCCCGCGCGACAAGGTCGAGAAACCACGGCAGCAGCCGGTTGCCAAGCAGGACCATCCCAATGAGGAAGACCGCCGCCAGCCCCAGCGCTCCCGCGAGTGATGTGAGTGAGGCTTCGCCGGCGAGCGCCGCCAGCAACACGACCAGCGCGACGGTCCCCATGTCCTGCGCGACCGACCAACCAACCGCGATCCGCCCTTGTGAGGTATCCTCCTCGCCTCGTTCGGATAGCAATTTACTCAGCACCGTGCCGCCGGAGATCGCCGCCGCCGCGCCGAAGAATGCCCCCTCCTGCCACGTCCAACCTACGATCACCGCCACCGCGAGCCCGATCAGCAGCGTCAGCGGCACCTGGATCGCTGCCCCCGGCAGCGCCACCCTTCGAACCGAGGCAAGCTCCCGCAGGTCGAACTGGACGCCGAGGCTGAACATGAGCAGGACGACGCCGATATCGGCGAGGGTATCGACATCTCCTTCCCCAGGACCGATCGGCAGGATCCCCGTGATGAAGCCGGCTACGATAAAGCCGGTCAGCGTCGACTGTCCGAGACGCCGGGCCAGGAAACCGCCGATCAGCGCGGCAGTTGCCGCTCCCACCAGCACGACGCTGAGATTCTCTGATTCCATGTGCTCCTTTCGCCATGGGCAGCCGCCGCCCGGTGCTTCTGTCGCACTGAAGCCCAGAATACGCGGTGATGCTCCTTGGGGCCGGATCGACGGCCGCCCGGTGATCGCTCCATTGCGGCAATGTCGCTCACTCAGCTAGCGTGTCCGGTATGAGCCACACCGCCGTGACCCGTCCCAACCTACGCGATGTCCTCCGCGCCCGCCGCGTGATCGATCAGTATCTCCCGCGCACGCCGCTGATCCGCTATCCGGCGCTCGACGCGGCGACGGGACTCTCCCTCTGGCTGAAGCACGAAAACCACCAACCGGTGGGCGCCTTCAAAGTGCGGGGCGGTCTGTATCTGATGTCTCGGCTCTCCGCCGACGAACGCGGCAGGGGCGTGATCGCCGCCTCCACCGGCAACCACGGCCAATCGGTCGCCTACGCCGCCAACCGCTTCGGCGTCCACGCGATCGTCGGTGTGCCCGAGGGTGCCAATCCGCTCAAGATCGAGTCGATGCGGCGGCTCGGCGCGGAAGTGCACTTCCACGGCGCCGACTTCGACGAAGCGCGTGCCTACGTCGAACGCCTCGCCGCCGATGCCGGCTACCGCTATATCCACTCCGGCAACGAGCCGGACCTGATCGCCGGTGTCGGCACGATCGCGCTGGAGGTGCTCGAAGACGAGCCGGAGATCGACACGATCATCGTGCCCGTGGGCGGCGGCAGTGGTGCGGCCGCCGCTGCAATTGTCGCCAAGGCGATCGACCCCTCGATCGAGGTGATCGCCGCCGGCGCCGCCGGCGCGCCCGCCGCCTACCTCTCCTGGCGGAATCGGGCCGTCCAATCGACCGACACGATGCAGACCTTCGCCGAGGGACTCGCCACCCGCGCTGGCTTCGACCTGCCCCAGTCAATTCTCTGGGAGATGCTCGACGATTTCGTAGTGGTCAGCGATGACGAGATGCGCGCGGCCGTGCGTCTCATGATCGAGAAAGCGCATACACTCGCGGAGGGAGCCGGCGCGGCGCCACTCGCCGCCGCGATCAGCCTCGGCGACCGGCTCGCCGGCCGTCGTATCGCCCTCGTACTCAGCGGCGGCAACCTCAGCATGGAGCACCTCGCCGAAATCGTTGGCGGCGCGGCCCCGTAGCCGAGGCGCAGAGCAATCGCTCCATGCTGTCCGTTCGGACAGGCGCCCGCCGCCCGGCCTGTTGCTACACTCGGATGTATGAACCAGCCAGACTACTCTGTGATCGCCGCGTGGCATGACGCCCTCAACACCGGCGATGTCGATCGTCTCATCACCCTCTCAAGCGACGACGTCGAAGTTGTCGGACCGCGCGGCGCCGGCCGCGGTGCGCAGCTGCTCCGCGATTGGGTCACGCGCTCCGGCATTCGCCTGGAGCTGCGGCGTCTCTTCGCCCGCGACAGCACCGCCGTCGCCGAAGAAGTGGCCGAGTGGCGCGCTCCCGACACCAGCGAGATCGTTGATCGGCAACACCTGGCGACGATCTTTCGCATCGAAGACGGCCGCGTCTCCTCGATCGACCGCCGCCCAACCCTCGCCGACGCGCTCCACGTGGCCGGCCTCGACGAATCCAACCTTCGCCCCGCGTGATCCCCCATCTGGGAGCGCGGGCATCCCGCCCGCACGATATCGACTCAAGCATGCGGGTGAGGATACCGCGCTCCCAGGTCATCGAGTGGCGAGGACCGGCAACCGGAGGTGGATCGTCGTGCCCTCTGCCGGAGCGCTGGCGATCGTACACTCACCGCCGAGCAGGGTTGCCCGTTCGCGCATGCTCGTCAGGCCGAGCGTCCGCCGTCCGTTCGGCTGTGGCGCCGAGTCGAATCCGGCGCCGTTATCCGCTACGACGAGGTCGAGCTCGACCACCGTCATCGTCAGGCGTACCATCACGCGGGTGGCGCGGGCGTGCTTGGCGATGTTGTTCAGCGCCTCCTGGGCCACACGGAACGCCGCCTCTTCGATCGAGTTGGGCAGGCGACACTCACCATCGATCTGGAGGTCAACGGCGATCCCCTCCCGGCTCTCGAATGCGGTGGTGTGCTTCGCCAGCGCCACAGCCAGACCTTGCTCCTCGAGCGCCGCCGGCCGCAGCTCGAAGATCAGCGCCCGCATCTCCGCCAGGGCGCCGCGGCCGAGCTCGTTCAGCCGGTCGATCCGCTCCCGTGCCCGCGCCATGTCCCGGTCGAGCAGCGCCGGCAGCGCCTGGGAGATCAACGACATGCTGAATAGCGCGTGCGTCACCGAATCGTGCAGCTCGCGCGCGAGACGGTTGCGCTCTTCGAGGACGGCCAACTGCCGCGACCGCTCGTGCAGGCGCGCGTTCTCGACCGCCAACGCCGTCGACCGCGCGATCGCGGTTGCCACCTCGACGTCATCTTCCGAGAACGTGCGGCTGCCGACGATCGGGACCACCGCCGCGCCGATCACCTGATCGCGCGCCGCCAATGGGATCGCGACGTAGGTGTGGAACGGCAGCCGCCGCCATACCTCCATCTCCGGCTCGGAGAGTCCGTCCTCCGGCCGCACGACCATCGGTTCCGGATTCTCGACCATCAGCCGGGCGCGTGGCACCTCGTCCAGCGGCAGCACCGGCAGTGAGGCGAACACTGCATCGAGTTCCGAATTCTCCCGCTGAGACACGCGGAACGCCGGCGTCAGCGCTGTGCCCGCTTCATTCAGCAGCCAGATCGCACAGACCGGCTGACCCATCGCCGCCGCAATACACCGGCCCGACTCGGTCAGCACTTCCTGCAGCTGCAGCGACGACGTCACCGATCGCGTCGCTTCGAGAATCGTCGCCGCGTGCTCCCTCGACCGCCGTTCCGCATCAAACAGCCACGCGTGCCGGATCGCAATATTCGCCTGGTCGGCAAAGGTACGCGCCAGCAATACCTCGTGCTCGGAATACCGCCGGATCCAGTCGTGATAGAGCACGAGCGTGCCCAACCGATCGGCCCCGTCCGGCAACGGCAGGTAGAGGATCGATCGAAACCCCTCCCGCCGTGCCGCATCGGCCAGCGCGGGAATCACGTGCGCTGACTGGGCATCCTCGACAAAGAGGCTGCGTTCCCGGTCGAGTCGATCGGGCCGCTCGGCAGTATCGGAATAGGCGCGTACAGCCGCCAGATACTCGTCGGAGAGGTTCCGCGCGGCCGGACAGTGCATCCGGCCCCCGCCCGGTTCCGTCAGATAGATCGCCGCCCGGTCCGCCTCGAACACCTCCATCGCCACATCGAGCACCCGCTCGAGCGTGGTCTGCAACTCGAGCGAATCGGTGATCGCCGTCGCCACTTGCTGAAAAGCCTGCGCCCGCCGCAGCGATCGCTCGCTGGCCTCATACAAGCGGACACGCTCGATCGCCAGACCGATGTGCTTGCCCATGCTCAGCAACAGGTCGACATCCGCCGCGTTGAAGTCGGACTGCTTCGCGCTCAGAACGACGATCACGCCGAGTGGCCGGCCCCGCACCTGCAACGGAATGGCGGTGTAGGCGCGCACCCCTGCCTCCGCCATCTCCGGGCGATGCCGGGAGGCGTCGGTCAGATGTGTAACGAGCAGCGTTGCCTCAGGATCGGTCGCCAGCGTGCGGAGTGCCTCTCCTGCATTCCGCGACAAGCTGGCCGCCAGCCGGTCGCCCACGCCCCGATGAACGGTGAGTTGCAGGTCGCCGGTGCGTTCGTCGAAGAGAAATACCCCGCCGCCGCTGACACCGGTGATCTCCAGCACGGCATCAAGCGTTCGGCGCAGGACGCCGTCCAAATCGCTCTCCTGGATCAGCGCATTCGTGATCGCGTCGAGCAGCGCCAGCCGGCGACCCAGCGTCGCGTCGAGGTCGGATGCCGAAGTTTTCGCGTGCGGCGGTTCCATGATCGAGGCACACCCAACCAGCCAGATGACATGAATCGTACCATTTAAGCACGCCGGATCTCGGCCGGCCCTCACCCCCAACCCCTCGCCCGCCGGAGCGGGCGAGGGGAGCCTCATTCAACCGCGAGCGCCAGCACGCACCATGGTGCAGACTTACCGATCGATGAGTTGGTGTTCATGGTCAGACGAAGCACCCCACACCCCCCCGGCGGGTGGGGGGTCGGGGGTGCGGGCCGCCTCTGCCCCTCGCGTCCTACTCCTAACAACCCGACGTGGTGCATAATCGCGTCATCCGGTTATCAGGGAGGATGGCATGCGCGAGAACACGGTGAAGTCAGCGTGGAAAGCAGGCAGACCAACGGTCGGTGCATGGCTTTCCATCCCCAGTTCCTACTCTGCCGAACTGATGGCGCATCAGGGCTTCGATTGGCTCTGCATCGATATGCAACACGGCGTGATCGACTACCGCGACGCCGTCGCCATGCTCACGGCGATCTCTACCACGAACACGATCCCCTTCGTCCGCGTCCCCTGGAACGACTCCGCCATCATCATGAAGGTGCTCGACGCGGGCGCCTACGGCGTCGTCGTGCCGCTGATCAACACCCGCGCCGATGCCGAAGCGGCGGTCGCCGCCTGCCGCTATCCCCCCGCCGGCATCCGCAGCAACGGCGCCAACCGGGGCATGCTCTACGGCGGCGGTGATTATGTCGCAAAAGCGAACGATGAGATCTGTTGCATCCCGATGATCGAGACCAGTCAGGCGATCGAGAACCTCGACGACATCCTCAGCGTTCCCGGCGTCGACGGTGCCTACATCGGCCCCTCCGATCTCTCCTTCGCTCTTGGCCTGCCGCCGCGAATGGATAACGAACATCCGCTGCACGTGGAGACCGTCGCCAAGATCCTCGAATCGTGCAAACGGAACGGCGTCGCCGCCGGCAGCCATACCGGCGGCCCCGCCTTCTCCCGCCGGTTCCTCGATATGGGCTTCCAGATGATCACCCTCACCTCCGACGGCCAGGCCATGGGCCGCGGCGTTCGCGACCAGCTCCAAGAGCTCGGCGACCGCCAGCCCGCCGCCCAGACGGGCACATACTGACCGCTCTTTCGCCGCAGAGATGCAGAGATACGCAAAGCTATCTCTTGTCATGCTGAGCGGAGCGAAGCATCTACCGGTCAGTCTACCCAACGGCGAGATGCTTCGCTCCGCTCAGCATGACACGCTCACCCTCTGCGCCTCTGCGGTTCACCCCTCCGACGCCTGCCGCCGAGGTCTGATACACTGTTGCAAGTCCCTGATCCTGTCCGGTTCCGGCCGTACCTTGCACGAGGTGTGTCATTCGCCTTGCCCAGTGGCAGCGAAATCTGATCGGCGTGCTGATCGCCGCATTTGTCAGCATCCTCGGGTTCAACGTCGCCTTCCCTTTCTTACCGCTGTACATCCAGGATCTCGGCGTCAGCGACCCTGGCCGCGCCGCCTTTTGGTCCGGTCTGATCGGCTCCGTCGCCGGCGTGCTCGCCGCGCTGATCGCACCGGTCTGGGGTCACATGGCCGACCACCGCGGCCGCAAGCCGATGCTGGTGCGCGCCACCGCCGGCTCGGCCGTCGGCCTCGTGATCATGGGTCTGGCGCCGGGCCTGATTGTCTTGCTCGTCGGTCGGATCGCCTTTGGTCTGATGGCCGGGACGGTTCCGGCGGCCAATCCCCTGATCGCCGCGAACACGCCTGCCGAACACGTGGCCGGCGCGATGGGCATGCTCCAGAGCTCGATCTACGTCGCCAACGCGGTCGGTCCGCTCCTGGGCGGCATCCTTGCCTCCGAGCTGGGCTATCGCGTCACCTTCATGGTCACCGCCACTCTCTACGTCGTGTCGGCGGTGCCTGTCTACTTTCTCGTCCGCGAGCGATTCACGCCGCCAGCGGAGCAAACACCGCTCGTGTCAAGCCTCTCGGCCAACTTCCGCATGGTCTTCCGCCGCAGCGACCTGCTGTTGCCGATCTTCGCCGCCTTTCTCGCCTATTCGGCGACGAGCGCCATCCTGCCCGTGCTACCGCTGCACATCGACGGTCTGATCGGCGGCGGGAGCACCGAGCGCGCCACCGGCCTCGCCGTCGGCATGCAGGGTCTGGCGGGAACGATCGCCGCCCTCAGTGTCGGCCGCGTCACGACGCGGTTCGGCTACGCCCGCGTCTTGACCTGGGCGCCTCCACTGGTGATCGGCGTCTATCTCGGCCTCTGGCTGACGCACAGCTATCTGATCCTCGTCGCCCTGCTGATGGTGGCCGGGCTGATCCAGGGACTCTCGGTTACGTCGCTGACGGCCCTGATCGCCCTCCGCGCCCCGCGCGAGCAGGCCGGCGCAACCTTCGGCGTCGTCACCTCGATCAACTCCTTCGCCTTCTCCGGCGCCCCCTTCATCGCCGGTGTCGTCGCCTCAATCCTCGGCCTCCGCGCCGTCTTCCTCTTCTCCGCGCTGCTCGCCACCGGCATGCTGATCCTGTGCCTGCGCACCGCGCACGGCTCCATGCCTGCCGCTGTCACGAAGCCGGCCCGCACAACCACTCAACCTCAGAAGAGCCCAAGCCCATGACCCTGCGAGAGGGCGACGACTACTACATCGAAAACGGACTCTACGTCTTCACCGCCGCCTTCCTCCGCAGGCGCGGCTATTGCTGCGCCTCCGGCTGCCGCCACTGCCCCTACTGGCCGCCGCATTCGGGCGGCCGGAACCTAACCCCCCGGCCCCCTTCCCTGCGAGGGCTTGCCCTGAGCGAAGCCGAAGGGAAGGGGGTGTCCTGTCAGGACGAGGTTGAATGAGTGTCGTTTGTCACGATCGAACGAGATACTGGCACACCACGGTAGATGAGGACTCCCCCTTCCCTGCGAGGGAAGGGGGCCGGGGGGTTAGGTTCCGGGGTCGGGAACCGTCCGCCCCCGTGATACACTCCCCCTAGTCAGCAATTTCCACCGCGGCAATCCGCCGCCTGGAAAGGGACAGACCCTCATGACCGTCAACATCGACGCGCTGCTCTCGCGTGTCAGCAAGCCCGCCCGCTATACGGGTGGCGAGTGGAACGCTGTCGTCAAGGATTGGCAGGCGACACCGATCCGCACCGCCCTGCTCTATCCGGATGTCTACGACATCGGCCAGTCCAATCTCGGCATCAATATCCTCTACGACTTGCTCAACAAAGAGGCCGATGTGCTCTGCGAGCGGGCATACGCCCCCTGGCCCGCCGATATGGAACCCGTCATGCGGGAGCATAATGTTCCTCTCTGGAGCCTGGAGACGCGCCACCCGCTGAACGAGTTCGACCTGATCGGCTTCTCTCTCAGCTACGAACTCGACTACACGAACGTCCTCAACCTGCTCGACCTCGCCCGCATCCCCGTCCTCGCCGCGGAGCGTGGCGCCAGCGACCCGATCGTGATCGCCGGTGGCTCCGGCACCCTCAACCCGGAGCCGATGCACCTCTTCATCGATGCCTTCGTCCTCGGCGAGGGCGAAGAGGTGATCCTCGAGATCGCCGACGCGCTGCGCCGCTGGAAGCGCGACGGGGGACGGGATCGCCGCGCCTTCCTCCGCCGGCTGGCGGACATTCAGGGCATCTACGTCCCCATCTTCTACGACTGCGCCTACAACGACGACGGCACGGTTGCCGAGATCGTCCCGGTCGAAGATGGCGTCCCCTTCCCAATCAAGCGCCGGGTCGTCAACGCCCTACCCGAACCGCTCACCAAACCGATCGTCCCGTTTCTCCAAACCGTCCATGACCGCGCCGCGATCGAGATCCAGCGCGGCTGTACCCAGGGCTGCCGCTTCTGTCAGGCGGGCATGATCTACCGGCCCACTCGCGAACGCTCGAAAGATCAGATCGTCGAGATCGCCCGCGATCTCCTGGCCAACACGGGCTACGAAGAGATCTCGCTGATGTCGCTCAGCACCACCGACCACCGCGAGATCTACGAGATCGTCACCGCCCTCACCAACGAGTTTCCGGGACTCAAAGTCTCGATCCCCAGCACCCGCGTCGACACCTTCTCCGTCAAAGTCGCCGAGGCGGTCGCCGCCGGCAAGAAGCACAACCTTACCCTCGCTCCGGAGGCGGGCAGCCAGCGGATGCGCGATGTGATCAACAAGCTCGTCACCGAAGAGGACATCCTCGGCGCCGCCGAGCAGGCCTTCAGCCACGGCTGGACCTCGATCAAGATGTACTTCATGGTCGGCCTGCCCACCGAGACGCTCGACGACGTCCAGGGCATCGTCGACATCGGCCGCAAGGTAAAGGAGATCGGCCGAAAGTATGCCGGCGGCCGCGCCCGCGTGCGGGTGAGCACGTCGAACTTCATCCCGAAGCCGCACACGCCCTTCCAGTGGGTCGGCCAGATGCCGCCCGCGGACTTGGAGCCGCGCCACCGACTGCTCCAGGATGGCTGCCGTCGGGCCGGGGTTGAGTTTACCTGGAACGACCCCCACGAGAGCACGCTGGAGGCAATCCTCTCCCGCGGCGACCGCCGCATGTCCCGCGTCGTCTATCGCGCCTGGCAGCTCGGCGCCACCTTCGACGCCTGGGGCGAGCATCACCGCTGGTCCGCCTGGCTGCAGGCGCTGGCAGAAGAGAACCTCACCGCCGATTTCTATGCCTACCGCGAGCGCGATCTCTGGGAGACGGTTCCGTGGTCGCACATCGACGGCGGCGTCACCGCTGCCTATCTCCGCAAGGAGTGGCACCGCACCCTCAACCAGATCAAGACCCTTGATTGCCACCACGGCAACTGCAACGTCTGTGGCATGCAAAACTTCGGCGGCGTCGAACAGTGCGACCTCCAGGTCGGCGAGCTCGCCCTCTTCAAGAAGAGCGGACAGTTGATGGACGTGATTCCACTGACCGAGATCGCGACGCCGGCCTGACCTAACCCCCCGGCCCCCTTCCCTCGCAGGGAAGGGGGAGTTCTCGTCTACCGTGGTTTGCCAGTATCTCGTCTGGGAATACCGACGACCCTTGTTCAACCATCGCTGACCCAGGACTCCCCCTTCCCTGCGAGGGAAGGGGGCCGGGGGGTTAGGTAATCGCTACCGCGTCCGCGGATCGAGCGCATCCCTTAGCCCATCCCCGACAAAGGTAAACGCCAGCATCAGCAGGGAGATCGCCGCGGCCGGGAAGACGATCACGGCCGGATTGGTCTGCACGTACGGCCGGCCGTCCGCGACCAGCCGGCCCAGGCTCGTCGTCGGCGGTGGCAGTCCCAGGCCGATGAAGGAGAGCGCCGCCTCGGCGAAGATCGCTCCCGGAACGGCAAACGTGATCGCGATGATGACCGGGCTCAGCGTATTCGGCAGGAGGTGCTGAAAGACGATCTTCCGCTCCGGCGCGCCCACCGACCGCGCCGCCGTCACGTAGTCCCGCTCCTTGAGCGAGAGCATCTGCCCGCGGATCAAGCGTGCGACCGTCACCCAGGCAACGAGGCTGATCGCAAAGATCACCGTGACGATCGGCGGCGGAAAGCTGCGGCCGGCCAGCACTGCCTGGATCAGGATGATCAGCAGCAGGTCCGGGAACGAATACATGATGTCGGTGAACCGCATCACGAGGTTGTCGGAGAAGCGGCCGCCGAGCGCGGCCAGACCGCCGAACAGCGCCCCGAGCACGAAGACGCTGGCCGCGACGCCGAAACCGACCTCCAGCGATAGGCCGATGCCGGTGACAACCCGGCTGAAGTTGTCCCGGCCGAGGGCATCGGTGCCAAACCAGTGCTCGGCGCTCGGTCCCTGGTTGACGGCGTTGTAATTTTGATAGTCGTACGGGTGATAGCGCCGGATCAGCGGACCGGCCAGCCAGACAAAGACCATCAGGCCGATCACAATCAGACCGATCACCGCCAGACGATTGCGCAGCAACCGCCGAAACGCCATCGACCAGAGCGAGCGCTGACGCCCGCCGACCTCGCCACCGCCGAACGGAGCAGTCTCGGAGACGACCGTCGTTTGTGCCATCTCGATCCTCCTCAGTGCAGGCGAATGCGCGGATCGACGACGCCGTACAGCACATCGACGATCAAATTCGCGAAGGTGATCATCGCGCAATAAAAGAGCGTGGTGCCCATGATCATGCCGTAGTCGCGCTGCGTCACGGCGGTGACGAACTCGCGGCCGATGCCTGGAATCGAGAAGATCGTCTCGATGATGAACGACCCGACGAGCAGGCCGACGAGGATCGGGCCGAGCAGCGTCAGGATCGGGATCAGCGCGTTCTTCAACAGATGCCGAACCACGACCGCCCGCTCCTTCAACCCCTTCGACCGCGCCGTTCGGATATAGTCCTGGCGGATGATTTCGAGCACACTAGCGCGGGTGACACGGGTGAGGATCGCCATCTCCCGGAAACTGAGCGCGACCACCGGCATGATCGCCACCCGTGGATCGGTGATGATCTGCATCGGCTCGCGCCATCCGAGGATCGGGAACCAGCCTAGATTGACCGCGAAGATGATGATCAGAAAAGTCGCCATGATAAAGCTGGGCATACTCGCGCCCATCGTCGAGACGACCACGCTGACGTAATCTAAGAAGCCGTTCTGATTGAGTGCGGCGATTGTGCCCAGCAGGATGCCCAGCGTCGTCGCCACCATGAAGGATGCGATGCCGAGGGTGGCGGTCATCGGGAACCCTTCCTTCAACCGATCGACGACGGGCCGGTCACCGCGAAACGAGACGCCCAGATCGCCACGCGCCAGGTTCTTCAGGTAGATGCCGTACTGGACGGCGAGCGGCTTGTCCAGGTTATAGGTCCGGTTCAGGTTCTCGATCACCTGCGGCGGCAGCTTCCGATCCGCGTCCCAGGGTCCGCCGGGGACGAAATGCATCAGAAAAAACGTGATCGTTGCGACGGAAAAGAGGACGGGAACCGCCCACAAAAGGCGCCGAATAATGTAGCCCGACATCGGACTGCTCCCTCTGCTGATACGAACGGGGGCAAGCGCACATCGACAGCGGCAGCAACGGTGATCACGCTGCGGGCACCGTCGAAGACAGCGGCGCCTGGCGTGACTCCGGCCGCGTGTGCGAACGGAAGGGCCGTCCCATCAAGTGGACGGCCCTTCCGCCAGGCTACGACGCGGCGATCTCGATCAATTCGGCACGCAGGTCGCCCGCCCAGGCGGAGTCCTGCGGATGCGGCGTCAGATTCTTCACTTTGGGCGCAACCACCTGGTTCCGCACCCGCTCATAGATCGGCCCGACCGCGGCATCCTCAAGCATCACCTTGTTTGCCTGAGCGTAGGTCTGGAACCGCTTTTCCGTATCCAGCTCAAACATCGCCTGCTTGACCAGTTCGTCAAACCGCGGGTTCGAGTACTTGAGCTGGTTGTTACTGGCGCCCGTCATCATCAACGTCGGCAGCCAGTTCTCCGGATCGTGATAGTCCTCGTGCCAGCCGCCGATCGCGAGCTGGAACTGGCTGTTCGAATACCGCGACGACCGCGTCTTCGAGTCCAGGACTTCCAGGTTGACGTTGATACCGACGTTGTCCTTGAGTTGCTTCTGCACGAACTCGGCCATGTTCCGGCTGACCGTAGCGTCGGTCGTGATCAGGCTCAGTGTCGGATATCCCTGACCGTTGGCGAAGCCGGCATCCGACATCAGCTTCTTTGCCGCCGCCGGATCGTACTTGAGCGAGTCGCCGTCGGTCTTGTTCTGGCCGGGCGTGCTGTTGTGCATGAACAGCGTCGTCGGATTGCTGACTCCGCCGAGCACGACCTTGACGAGCGCGTCGCGATCGATCGCCTTCGCCATCGCCTGGCGAACGCGCTGATCCTTGAACGCCGGATCTTCATGCATGAACTGGAGCCAGAAGACGGTCGGCTCGGGTCCGCGGATGTTCTGCTTCTTTAGCTCCGGATCGGAATCGACCAGCGGGATCTTCGACGTTGGGATCGCCGAGACGTTGACCTCACCGGTCTGGAAGGCGGCAAAGCGAGTCTCGTCGTCGTCGATGATCCGCATCTCGATCCGGCTCAGCTTCGGCTTCGGTTCGAGCGTGTAATTCGGATTCGCTTCCAGGACAATCCGGTCCTTCTCGCGGTATTCCTTGAGGACGAACGGGCCATTGCCGATCGCGCGGTCGGGTTGCGTCGCCCATGCCGTGTTCTCGATCGCGTCGCCGCCCTGCTCGACCACTGTCTGCTTCACCGGATAGGAAACCCAGAGGCCGAGTTTCGTCGTGATCGTCGGCTGCGGGTTGATCAGCTTGACCTCGAGCGTCTTGTCGTCGAGCGCCTTTACCCCGATCGCGTCGCGCAACTGCTGAAGATCCGCATCGGACGGCGTCTTCGGGCTGGCTGCCGTGCCGAACGACTCGTAGTAACCCTTGGCGCCGACAATATTGGAGAGCTCGTCGAAGTACGGACCGGCCAGCTTCGGGTTCATCGCCCGCTTGAGCGAATACTCGAAGTCCTTCGCCGTCAACGCGGAGCCGTCACTCCATTTCTGGCCGTCCTTCAGCGTGATCTTCAGCGTCTTGCCATCGTCGGAAATGCCGCCATTCTGCTGGGTGGGAATCTCCTTCGCCACGGCCGCCACCGGAAGCCCGCCTTCGTCAATCCAGAACAGTGGCCGGAACAACATCCGTTCGACCGAGATATCGACGGCAAACTGGGACTTGTGCGGGTCGAGAAAGTCCGGTTGGCCCGGATGGGCCGCGATAAAGACCTGCTGGTCCTTGGGTGCGGCTGTGTAGGAACCAGATGGCGCCTGTGTCCGCTCCGCCGATGTACCCGCTCCCTGGGAACCGCTCGGTTCGTCGCTCTCATCGGAGCCGCAGGCGGCGGCAACCGCGGTCGCGGCGCCGAGCGTCAGCGACGACACCAGGAACCGCCGCTTCGTAATCTTCATAGATGAACCCCCCTCCTTCTGACATGCAGAACGATACCCAGATCCTCGCCTGGGCAGAAAACCGATGCGCACCGTCATTGTACGACCGGTAGGTTAACTCGCTTCAGAAAACAATGGCTTTCCGGTACTCCGGACTCTGGTACTCGAATATGTGACTCCTCGTACTAGGGCGCCGGTCCCCTCCAAACGATACGATAGTACGCGTCGAGGCTGATCGTCCAGATGGAAGACGGTGCCCAAGCCAAACCGCTCCTGTGCTGATGATCATATCGCAATTCGTCAAGTCCAGCCCACTCCGAGTTCGGACACTCCCTTCACGCCCGGTACGTCCGGTATTCCCCCGCGAACGAACACACCGGAAGTGGGTAGTACTCGACCACGAGATCATGCAATCCTGGCAGTCATGACCGAACATCCCAGCGGGCGACCATCCATCCGCCGCTCATTGCCGGCGATCGCGGCCGATGGCGAAGCGATTGACCACCATGCCGCCGGTCAAAATTGGGTTGTGTCCTGGCATCCGCCTACACTGCCGCCACCGGACGGAACGCCGCACGGGGCGGCGGCCGTCTGCCTCACCCTCGACCGGCAGGTCGTCCTGGTGAGCGCCGGCGGCCGGCCCGAGTGGGGCGAGGTCTGGCGGGCGACACTCGACCGGGAGGTACTCGAAGAAGCCTGCGCGACGGTCGAGGAAGCAACCTTACTCGGCTACTCTCGGGGCATCTGCACACGAGGACCGGAGGAAGGACTCGTGCTGATCAGATCACTCTGGCGAGCCGTCGTCTCCCTCCACTCATGGGAACCCCGGTACGAAATCACTCACCGACTCGTCGTTCCGGCGGATCAAGCCCTCTCGCGGATCGGTCCCAGCGTCTGCCAACCGATCTACCGGCGATGGTTCCAGGATGCCCTTGCCTCTTGACCCGGAGTGCTCACCATTTGCGCCGGGTCGAAGGTAATCACCGAGACGTTGATGCCCGAGGGGGAGCGAGTCACTCCCGCCGTCAATGGAGTTCTGCGTCTATCACTGACTTCAAGAGCGGCACATCAATCTCGATTGCCTGCCACACTCGATCGAGGTGAATGTCGGTGTACCCATGCGCGAGAATGTTGCGGAAAGTGGTGATCTGCCGCCACGGAATCTGAGGGTGACGGGATTTGAGCGCAACGGAGAGATGACCGGCAGCATCGGCCAGCGTTTCCATGCGGCGCAGCACGGCATCCTGCTGCGGAGATCATCGTAGAATAAGCGTTCCTCCGGATTGCCATCGAGTCCGGCGAGATAGTCGGCTATCAGGTCGATGCTCTCAGCAATGTGCCGAAGGTACACGCCATCGTCCCTCACAAAGGCACGGCCTCCTTGAGCACCCGCTCTCGCATTCGTCGAAGCGCCGCACTGTCGACGACATCGACGTCTTTGCCAAGTGCTCTGGCAAGGGCATGCTGGAGATCCTCGACCACTCCGAAGTATGCGAACCCTTTCGCATCCGCAACGATGTCCACGAGCAGATCGATATCACTATCAGCTTGCGCGTCCCCGCGAGCCACCGAGCCGAAGACGCGGACGTTCGACGCGCCATATGCGGCGGCGATGCGAAGGATCTCCTCCCGCCGCGCCCGGAGGTCGGCAAGCGTAGGTCCGCTCGACGCCGGCTTCACTGCACACCTCCCATCCAGCCTCTCGCATCTTCCACCACCATCGTAGCCGCTCGCTCCTACGCCTGCCGCCGTCGGTACTGCAACGCCTCGGCCACATGCGGCGCGCCGATGCGACCCTCGCCCGCCAGATCGGCGATCGTCCGGCTCAGCTTCAACACACGATGATACGCCCGCGCCGACAGGTTGAACTGATCGACCGCCAGCCGCAGCAATCCCGCCGCATCGTCGGCCAGCGACTCCTGGCAGTAGCGGCGCACCAGCGGCGGCGTCATCTCGGCGTTGCAGGTCGTCGCCGTGCCGTCGAAGCGCCCCGACTGCACCGCCCGCGCCCCCTCGACCCGGCCGCGCACCGTCGCCGAGTCCTCTCCCAGCGTCATCCCCGCCAGCTTCTCGTAGGGCACACGCGGCGTCTCCACCGCAATATCGATCCGGTCCAGCAACGGTCCGGAGATGCGCCGCTGATACCGCGCGATCGCCGAGGATGAACAGGTGCACTCGTGCGACGAATCGCCCGCATACCCGCAGGGACACGGGTTCATCGCCGCGACCAACATCACAGAATCAAGACCGGCCCGCGCTGTCGCTCCCGTTCAGCCGCGAACTGTCATTGACGGCGGCGTAGAATCAGATCAAGCGAAAGCCGCCGCGATGTTCGAGCATCCGGCGGCGTGGCAGACAGTTGTAAAGGAACCGTCCGCATGACCAGCGTATCCCCGACCATCCTCACCGGCAACGTCGATGTCATCGCCACCTGGCTGGCGGATCGGCTGCTGCGTTGGCAGTACCTTCCGACGCCGGACGGCGGCGCGATCGTCTCCAACGCTGAAGGGGCGTGCGTGCGGACGCACGTCGGCTTCAGCGTTCGGCTTAATGGCCGCTACTGCCGGACGCCGGACGATCCCGACGCCGACATCGTGCGGGTTGGACGCATCCTACAATTCGACCTGACCGGCCTCGGCGCTGAGCGGACGGAACTACGGCGGTTCGTCGGGCACGTGGGCGCTCGGCTGCTTGCGGATACCGTGCTCGACGAACTAACCGTGCGCTGGCCGCAAGAGGGGGCGATGACGACGGCGGCGCCGCACCGAGGCGGCCGGCCAAACGACACCGCAGAGCGCAACCGCGAGATCAAGCGCCGGCACACGCGCGGAGAACTGACCCGGCGGGAACTCATGAAGGAATACGCCCTCAGCGAATCGTCGATCAAGCACATCCTCCGTACAACATCGCCCGATTGACCGTTTATCCATCGCGAGGGGGGTAGATATCTCCGCTACCCGTATTACCCACCCCGGCCGCGCGTCGACCCTGGTGTCACCACACACCAGGGAGGTCATCGGCGATGTCACAGACCCACATCCCCCAGCGGATCTACGTCCCACTCGATGCGGACGCCCGCGAGCGGCTGGCGCGGCTGGCCCGCGCTGAGCGGCGTCATCCATCCGATCAGGCCGCGCTGCTGATCGAGGTGGCACTCCGCGCGACGCCGCAGACGGAGGGCCGCATCGATGTCACCGACTAGCAGCGATCACGCCCGCGCGTGGAGCGAGATCTACCGGATCGTCCGCGCAGCAGCGGCGCGGGCCGCCCAACAAGACGATGCCCCCGGCGCGGCGGCAACCGCGACGAGGGCGATGGCAAAGGAGACGAACGACGGTGAGCTATCCCAATCGTATCACCTCAGCCGGTGACACCGTACCGCACACGACCCCGGCCCGCATCCTCCCGGAAATCCCTGTAGGAGGCACCCCGCAGCCGCGCGTCCTGCCCACGGCGGAGGCGCTGGCAGCACCCATCTATTCGCCGATCCGCAACCGACATGGCGATCTGCTCTCCGGGCGACGGGCACGGCGGATCGAGGCGCGGGTGACGCGGCGGGAAGGGGGGCGGCGATGGTAGCGGCGCCTCGTTTATCAGTCATGCCCAATAAGCCGCGAACGCGCCGGACCAAGCAGGAAATGGCCGTGATCTGCGACGCGATGTATGGCTTCCTCGAAGCGGATCATCCATCAAGTGTGCGGCATGTCTTCTACCAACTCATCGGCGCCGGTCTTGTCGCCAAGGACGAAGGTCAGTACTCCGGCACAGTCGTTCGGAAGTTGACCGACCTGCGACGGAGCGGCGTTATTCCCTACGCTTGGCTCTCGGACGCAACCCGTTGGGTGCGCCGCCCTGCGGCCTACGACAGCATCGAAGAGGCGCTTGCTGAGACGGCGCGGCTCTATCGACGGCGATTGTGGACCGATGCGCCGATCCAGGTTGAGGTCTGGTGTGAGAAGGAAGCCATCGCCGGCATTCTCCACCAGGAAACGGCGAAGTACGACATTCCGCTGATGGTTCAGAAGGGCTACGCCTCGCACAGTTACCTCTATTCGTGTGCCGAAGCCATGACCGCGATCGGCAAGCCGGCCTTCATCTACTACTTCGGCGATAGCGACGGTCGCGGCAAGGACATTCAACGCTTCATGGAGCAAACCCTGCGCGAGTATGCGCCGTCCATCGCGATCACCGTCGAACGGCTTGCGGTAACGGAGGAACAGATCGAGCACTGGCACCTTCCCGACCGGCCGCCGAAGACGAAAGACAAACTGAACCGGAAGCACACCGGGAAGTGCGTTGAGGTGGACACGATTGAGCCGCGCTTGCTGCGCTCGCTCGTTCGGGACGCTATCGAGCAACACATCGACGATCAGCAACTTGCCACGCTCATCGTCGCCGAGCGATCAGAGCGGGCGTTCCTTCGGCAGATCGCGGCGGATGCCGAGGAAGGCGGCCGGCGATGACCCAAACCATCCGCGCACCGCGCCGGTTCCGGCGGATAATCGATGCCGTCAAGGCTCGTGACCGCGCCTACTTCGAGCAGCATCCGTCCGAGTCTCAGTACCTGAGACCCTATATCCCCGGCGAAACGTGGCCGGTCTTGGATCACGGCGGTACGC
This sequence comes from Dehalococcoidia bacterium, assembly GCA_050184225.1. Classification (GTDB taxonomy): domain Bacteria; phylum Chloroflexota; class Dehalococcoidia; order CAUJGQ01; family CAUJGQ01; genus JBFXAN01. The sequence continues at coordinate 29,314 of JBFXAN010000033.1, forward strand.
ACGTACTCGTCACCAGGATCGCGCCGGGCATCCGAACAAAGACGCTGCTCATCTTGCGAGAGGTGGCGCCATGAGCGCACTCCAGAACAACGCGCACGCAGCGACGCTGGCGGGATGGGACGCCGGCCTCTCGATGTTGCTGGTCCGTGAAGATGGCAGCAAGCGACCCGGCGGCATCAGGATCAAGAAGTGGAAAGGCCGGACGGTTCGCCGCTGTTCCCGCCGCGCACTCGACCGGCTCTATCGCGAGCGGGGCTTATCCGGTGTCGGCTTTGCCACTGGCGCCGTGAGCGGTCACGTTCGCCTGTTTGAGTTTGACGACCGACCGACCTATGACGCCTTTGTCATCGCGGCAGATGCGGTCGGCCTCGGCTCACTCGTGACCCGCATCCGCCGAGGCTACGAAGAAGAGACACCCGGCGGCGGAATGCACTGGCTCGTTCGCGCCGAAGTCGTGGGCGGGAATACCGAACTGGCGAAGCGCCCGGCGCCAACCGAGCAGAACCCGCGCGGCGTCAAGGTGCTGATTGAGACGCGGGAGGATGGCGGCTTCGTCATCATCGCGCCGAGTAACGGCCGCGTGCATCCAAGCGGGGGCGCGTATCGGATCGTCAGCGGCGGCATCGCGACGATCGCTACCGTCACGCCCGACGAGTGGGCCGCCCTGCGGGCACTGGCGGCAACGTTCGATGAGATGCCGGAACAGCCGCCACGGGACGAAGCGCGGGCAGGAACCGGCAGCGGTACGGATACCGATCCGCCTGGTCGAATTTTCAACCAGCGGGCGACGTGGGCGGAGGTATTGGAACCGCACGGCTGGATGCGGGTCTACGAACGTGCGGGCATCGGTTACTGGCGCCGTCCCGGCAAGAACCGCGGCTGGAGCGCCACGACCAACAGCAAGGGCACCGACACATTTCACTGTCACAGCAGTTCGACGCCGTTCACGCTCTCGCCGTCCAGCTACGACAAGTTCGGGGTCTACGCCGTCCTCAACCACGGCGGCGACTTCAGCGCGGCAGCGAGGGCGCTGTATGCCAAGGGCTACCGAACAGAGGACGCAACGATTCACCCACCAGAGGACCAGCCGCCGGCGGAACCGCGCACGCTCGATGAGGTCGTCGAGACGTTCGGGCGATGGCTCTACCTTGAAGATCTCGGGTTCCTCTATGCGTCACTCGGCACCATCGCGGCCAACTACCTCCCCGGTGATCCGGTTTGGTTGATGGGCGTGGGCGGATCGTCGGTCGGCAAGACCGAGCCACTGCAAGCCGCAGCGGGACTGCCCAGTATCTTCCTCCTCGCCACCCTCACTGGCGACGGGGCGCTCTTGTCGGGCACATCACGCAAGGACCGCGACAAGGGCGCGACGGGCGGCCTGCTCGCCCAGGTGGGCGGCTTCGGCATCCTGCTGCTCAAGGACTTTACCTCGGTGATGTCGATGCACCGAGACGCCCGTGCCAACGTCCTCAGCGCATTGCGCGAGATCTACGACGGTTCATGGACGCGCTACGTTGGCGCGGACGGCGGGCGTTCGCTGCATTGGTCGGGCAAGCTTGGTGTGATCGCCGCGTGTACGACCGCCATCGATACCGCTCATGCCGTCACCGGCACGCTTGGCGAGCGATTCATCTTCTACCGGCTAAGCCTGAACGATCGAGACGCACAAGCGCGACGATCCCTCGCCAACGTCGGCCACGAAGCAACAATGCGTGACGAGTTGGCGGCGGCGGTCGCAGGGCTGTTCGCCGGCATCGACCTGGACGCGGACCCGCCCGCGATCAGCGATGCGGAACAACGCCGATTTGTCGCGCTCGCCAACCTCGCCGCGTTGTGTCGCTCCGGTGTGTCGCGCGACGGCTACAAGCGCGAGATCGAGCTTGTGATGGATCCTGAAGGGCCAGCACGCTTGGCCGGGGCGCTGCTGCGCCTCTATCGCGGGATGCTCGCGATCGGCCTCGATCGCGCTCGTGCCTGGGCGGTGGTCCAGCGCGCGGGCCTCGACTCGATGCCGAAGACGCGACGGCTGGTCTTTGACCAACTGGCAGCCGCCGACGGGCAATGGTTGAACACGGCGAGGATCGCCGCTTCGATCGGCTATCCGAGCAACACGACGCGGCGCGCGCTGGAGGATCTGACCGTCCACGGCGTTGTCACCCGTCGCACCGGCGGCGGGAGCAAAGGCGACGAGTGGGCGTTGACGGAGCAGGCACGAGCGCTCTACGCGGTTTGTGTACCCGAAATGTCGGGACATGCGTACCGAGGCACAGATGAGAGCGAGGAGGAGGAGTCTCTTATTACACCAAACACCGTGGCAGACGACTTTCCGGGTACACAAACCGCGCCGGGCGAGTTCTGGTCCGAGCATGACCCGGATGACGACGAGCGGATCACGGCCTGTTGGCGGTGCAAAGTCGAGATCATCGAGGGCGATAACGCGGCCTGTGACGGCTGCGGTTGGTTGCGCTGCAACTGCGGCGCGTGTGCGCCGGGATGTGAAGCGATAGAGGAAGCGACATGTGATCGCTGCGACACCCCCGCGATGCCCGATCGCTCATGGTGTCAGCGTCATCTCGCCGACGCGATCGTCAAAGGGCAGGTGGAGCCATGACGGACGTGCGCGACCACATCGACTACCGCCCCGTCGAGAGCGTCCACCGTCGATCGGGTTGGTATTTACGGTGTCAAACGTGTAAACGTTGGAGTCGCTCGCTCTGGATCACCGGCAAGCGGGCGCTCTGCCGGCGGTGTCGGGAGGGACGGCGATGACAACCACGCCACATCTCGATCCCGACGACATCCCGCCGTTCGTCCGCGCGTGGCTCGCCGCGATCGGCCGCTACGGCGCCAGCCAGCGCGAGATCGTCACGGTGATCTGCGCGATCTGCGGCACGGCAACGCGCGGCTTGAAGCGTCGCCGGTATTGCAGTGACACCTGCCGGCAGACCGCCCGCCGGCAACGATCCCGCAATCCGTCACGGTAAGCCCTTTCTGACCTTCGGAGGCTGCGTCATGCTGAATGTAGCATTGTTGGTTCAACGCAAGGAGACGGTGCCGTGAACGCACCAGCTAGCGAAACGATCGGCGTATCCGGAGCGGCGCGACTGCTTGGCGTCAGCGAGGGGCGAGTCCGCCAGTTGGCAGCCGCCGGCACCCTCCCGGCGACGGTGACGCCCTTGGGCCGGCTGTTCAACCGCCGCGTGGTCGAAGCGCTGGCCGAGCAACGGCAGCGGGAGGCGGTGCAGCGTGACGCTGAGTAGGATCGTTGACGACCTCGACGCGAAACACTGGACGCCACACCGCGAGGCGGCGCCGGCCGCCGACCTCCAGGGTGCGATCCGTGATCTGGCGACGACGATCCGCGAGGCGCACGCGACACAACCGGCGCGCCCGTGGGCTGAACCGCGCCGGGAGCGGCTGACGCTGCGGTTGCCGCGCCTGGGTGGACACGGCATCGAGACGTGTGACGCCGTACCGATCACCCGGATCGGCCCGTTGATCGTGCTGCCCAATACGCCGGCCGAGTACGTCCACTTCACTGCACCATTCGCGCGGGCGATCGGCGTCCAGGAGGTGATCCTCGGCGTGGCGGATCTCAGCCGCGACCCGCTGACGCGCGACGCCCGCGCGGCCACCTGGATCCTCCTCCGGCCGCCGGTGATCTATCTGGATCACCGGCTCTCGCTCACCGAGGCGGAGCCGGGCACGTCGCATCCCTCCTACTGCGGCACGCTGGTGCATGAATTGGTCCACGTCCGCTACCCGGCGTGGGATCACGATCTGGTCGAGCACGCCGTTCGCCGCTATCTCGTCACCGGCGCGTTGCCGTAAGGAGCCTGTCATGCCTGAACCGAGCATCCCACCGAAGCCGCCGCGCTCCTGCCCCGAATGCAGTTCGCCCTGGTACCTGAGTGTCGGCGCCATTTGGCGCTGCGCCGGGTGCTTTCGGCAGGCGCCATCGCCGGAGGCGTGGTCACAGATCGCCGCCCGGTAACGCGGCGCGGGGGCGGCGCCTTCCACTTCCCCGCCGCCGTCGCGTCCACACGGAGGGGCCCATGCACCTGCTCACCCACCTCGACGCCAGCGGCGACATCGGCTCGGACCAGGGCGGCACGCTGATCTCGGCCGTCCTCACCGCGGCGGCCGCCACGGCAACACTGACGTTGCGTGAGGGCGGGCAGAACGGCACCGTCCTCCTCATCTTGTCGGCGGTGGCGAATACCTCGGCGGCGTCGGGGTGGATCGGCGCCGGCTACGCGGGGCGACTCCACGCGGTGCTCGCGGGCGACGGCGCCACGGCAACGGTGGTGCACTGATGAGTCAGGCACGACGCGAGCGACGGGAGACGCTGCGCCGGCTGGCCAACGCTGGCGGCCGCCCGCTCGCCGAGGAACAGGCCCATCTCCGAGACGTCGCCACCCGCATGGAGATCGCTCGCATCAAGACGGGCGTCCCCATCGGTGTGTGGACCGACGAGCTCATCGCAGCGACCGCTGAGGCGCTGCACGTCAGCAGGGGAAACGTTCGAGCCGCCGCCCAGCGGTCGGCTGAGGGCGTTCCCCGATGGTCACAGCCGGTGAGATAGAGCTGATCCTGTCGGCCCGCGACGAGTCCTCCAAGGTACTCGCCGGCCTCAAGTCCCAACTCAGCGGCCTCAGCCGCGACGTGAACAGCGCCGGCACGGCGATGAAGTCGGCGACCTCCAGCGGCTCCGGCTTCGGCGGCATGTTGAAGAGCGTCGCCTCGCAGGCGGTCGGCTTCGGCGCCGCTACGGTCGGCGTCAAGGCGATCGGCACGGCCTTCGGCGGCGTCAAGTCGGCGCTGTTCGACTTCAACGCTGGCATGGAGCAAGCCGAAATCGGCTTCACCACCCTCCTCGGCTCTGGTGAGGCGGCCAAATCCTTCCTCGGTGATCTCCAGTCCTTCGCCAAGTCGACGCCGTTCGCCTTCCCCGAGCTGGTCCAGGCGTCTCAGAAGATGCTGGCGATGGGCACCAGTGCCGATCAGGTGATCCCCCGCCTCACCGCAATCGGCGATGCCGCCGCCGCGCTCGGCGGTGGGGCAGAGGTGATCGACGGCGTGACCACCGCCCTCGGCCAGATGGGCGCCAAGGGCAAAGTCTCAGCCGAAGAGATGGGGCAGCTCACCGAGCGGGGCATTCCCGCCTGGGAGTTCCTCGCCAAGGCGATCGGCACCGACATCCCCACGGCGATGCAGATGGCCGAACAAGGGGCGATCTCCGCCGACACCGCGATCAGCGCGATCACCGAGGGGATGTCCGAACGCTTCGGCGGGATGATGGAGGCCCAAAGCAAGACCTTTTCCGGCGCGATGTCCAACATTAAGGACAGCGTCAATCAGGCGATGGGCGAAGCCTTTCAGCCGCTCTTTGCCCTGATCGCCTCGGGCGCCGTCACCTTCGCCGCGTTCCTCAACTCCGAGCAGTTCGCCACCTGGTCGAGTGCGGTATCCGCTGCCGTCAGCGGCGTGATTACCGTCCTCACCACCGTCTTTGGCGTGCTGGCAGGCCATCCGGAGATCATCGCCGGCGTCGCCGCCGCGATCATGGCCGTGATGGTGCCGGCGCTCGTCGCCTGGACCACCGCCACCTATGCCCAGGTCGCCGCCCAAACCGCCGCTGCCGCCGCCTTCATCATCGCCAACGCCCCGCTGATCGCGATCGGCGTGGCGATCGGCCTCGTCGTCGCCGGCATCGTCCTGCTCATCAAGAATTGGGACGACATCACGGCGAAAGTCCCCATCCTCGGCACCGCCTTCGATGCCGTCAAGGGTGTGGTGACGGCGGCACTCGACGCGATCGTGATGGCCGCAGGCGCCGTCGTCGAACGGTTGCAAGCCGCCTGGGGGCCACTCTCCACGGCGCTCGGTGCGGCCTGGGACGGGATCAAGGCCGGTGCTGAGGCCGCATGGCCGGCGATTCAAACGGTGATCGAAACGGCGATTACCGTCATCCAGGGCTACATCACCGCCTACCAGGCGATTGCCGAGGCGGTGTGGCCGGCGATTCAGGCCGCTGCCGAAGTCGCGTGGTCCGCCATCCAAGTGGCCGTGCAGATTGCCGTCACCGTCATCCAGGGGTACGTCGAAGCCTACAGCGCCGTAGCCCAGGCCGTCTGGCCGCTGATCCAGACCGCTGCCACAACTGCGTGGAGTGCGATCCAGACAGCGGTATCGACGGCGATCGGCGTCATCCAGACGGCGATTACCACGTTTCAAACCATTGCTGAGGCCGTGTGGCCACCGATTCAAACGGCGGCGGAGACGGCCTTCAACGCGGCCAAGACGGTTGCCGAGACAGCGATGCGGGCGATCAGCACCGCCTTCGGCTGGGTGAAGACCGCCGTTGATACCGTCTTCACGGGCGCCATGACCGCCGTCGGCACGGCGATCTCGACGGCCAAGGGGATTGCCGACGGCCTTGTCTCGGCACTCCAAAGCATCGCCAACCTGCTCTCGCGGCCGTTCCGGCTGAATATCGACTTTCCCGAGCCGCCCGGCTGGCTCGACAACCTCCTGCCGGGATCGCCGCCCCCGCTGGCGGTGGGGATTGCGATGGTCAACGAGGAGTTGGGCCGGGGCGTGCAGGCGTGGCAGGACTGGGGGAAGGCGGCGGGCGCGGCGGCACAGACCGCCGTCAAGGGCGTGGCCGCAGCCCAGGGAGCGCCGATGAGCTTCGCCGGGATTCCGTCGAACGAACTGACGCGGGCACAGCGCGCCCTCGGACCCGGCAAGAACGCCGATACGGGCGCACCACCGCAGGGGTTCCAGGTGCCCGGTGGGCTGGGTAACGAGATTGCCTACGCCCTGATCTACGGGCCGGCGACACCGCAACTCGCCGCCGCCCTCGACACCTACCTGAAGGGCATCACCGGCGCCAATCCGGCGTATGCCTCGTTCTTGTCCGACACCTTCGGCCCGCTGATGGGCGGGGAAAGCGGCAATGTCCTCGGTGGGACCAGTGGCGCCCAGATGGGTGGTGAGGGCCGGTTGAGCCAACTCTACGCGCGGGCGCAGTCGATGGGGTTGGGCGCCGAGGCGACGGCGATCATGACGCGCTACTCGGCCGGGATGATCTCGCTCGGCACGGCCATCGCCCAGATGCAGGCGCTGATCAGCAGCGGCGGCAAGGCGAAGACGTTCGCGGCTGGGATTGGCGGGGCCGCCGAGACGTTGCGGGGCGGTGGCGGCTATAGTCCGAACCTGCCGGGGGGTGGGATGAACAGCGGCGGGATTGATTACGACCGGCTGGCGGGGGCGGTGGCGCGGGCGGTGCGGGAAGAGTTCGATCACAGTCCGCCACGCGCATTTGTCACCCAGAGCGACATCAGCGCCGCCTCACGCCAGGGGCTGACCGATTACCTGACGGGGAGGCGCTAGGGATGGCCGGACGCAAGACCAAGCTCACACCCGAAACGCAAGCGACGATCGTCGCGGCCATCCGCAAGGGTGCCTTCGCCTACATCGCCGCCGAAGCCGCCGGCATCGACAACAGCACGTTCTATCTGTGGCTCAAGCAGGGCGAGCACGGCCGCGAACCCTATCGAACATTTCGAGAAACGGTGCTCCGCGCGCACGCCGAAGCCCGCGCCGCGGCTGAAGCCAGGGTCTATGAAGAGAACCCGCTGGCGTGGCTCAAGGCCGGCCCCGGTCAGTCGCGCCCCGGCCGGGATGGCTGGACCGAGATCACCAAGCACGAGCTGAGCGATCCCGACGGCAAGCCCGTGAGCTTCACCTTGAGGATTGACCGTGGCACCGACCACCCTGCCGACCGTGTATGAGCGTCCCGTCCTCTACCCCCAGCAAGAGGCGGCCCTCTTCAACGATGCCCGCTACGCGATCGTCGAGGCGACGACCAAGAGCGGGAAGACCGTCGGCTGTATGGCGTGGCTCTTGGAGCAGGCGCTGATCCACGGTGCACCAGGCCGGAACTTCTGGTGGGTGGCACCGATCTTTGCCCAAGCCAAGATCCCATTCCGGCGGATGAAGCTGGGGCTACCGATCGCGGTCTACACCGCCAACGAGACGGAGTTGACCCTCACGCTGGCCAACGGCGCTGTCATCTGGTTCAAAGGAGCGGACAAGCCGGATTCGCTCTACGGCGAGGATGTCTACGCGGCGGTGATCGACGAGGCGTCACGCTGCAAGGAGGATGCGTGGTACGCCGTTCGGTCGACGCTGACGGCGACGCGGGGACCGGTGCGGATCATCGGCAACGTCCGGGGCCGACGGAACTGGATGTACCACCTCGCTCGCCGGGCCGAATCTGGTGCCTCGGAGATGCACTACGCCAAGATCACGGCGCCGGAGGCCGTCGCCGCTGGCATCCTCGACGCCGCCGAGATTGAGGACGCCCGCGCGCAACTGCCCGACCACATCTTCCGTGAGTTGTATCTCGCCGAACCATCGGATGATGGCGGCAATCCCTTCGGCCTGACCGCGATCGAACGCTGCATCGGACCGCTGTCCAGTGCCGAGCCGGTGGTGTGGGGCTGGGATCTGGCGAAGTCGAAGGATTACACGGTCGGCATTGCCCTCGACGCGGACGGCGCTGCCTGTCGGGTGGAGCGGTGGCAAGCGCCGTGGGAGACGACGATCGACCGGATCATCGGCTACACCGGCACGACCGCCAGTCTGGTCGATAGCACCGGCGTCGGTGATCCCGTCCTCGAAGCGTTGCAGAAGCGAGGCGCGGCGGGGAACTACGAGGGATTCAAGTTCACGGGACCGAGCAAGCAGCAGTTGATGGAAGGCTTAGCGGTGGCGATCCAGCAGCAGCAGATCCGCTATCCCGATGGGGTGATCGTCAACGAACTGGAGACGTTTGAATACGTGTACACGCGGGCGGGCGTCCACTACAGCGCGCCGGAGGGGCTGTTTGACGATTGTGTCTGTGCGCTGGCGCTGGCGTGGCGGGCACTGAGCACGGCAGGGCCACCACCGGCGATGGCGAGTTACGACCGACCGATGCGCGGCGGACTGGGTGACTGGATCGCCCGGCATCAGGCGGCGCGGATGGGGCGGGGATTCTGATTCCAGAACCAGGGTAAAATCCCCTCACCTGGCCCGCCGCATCGTCAGATTCGCGGCTGAGGGCCAGGAATCGACATTGTAGCGTTGCAGGGACAACGCAAAGGCCAGCGGTCTCGGCAACTGGCTGACAGAACGGCGGGCGGGGCGGGCGATGCGAGGGTGGTGAGTTACCGCCGCACGAATCGCCCATGGGCTCGCGCCCGTTTGGCCGCTGTGGCCGCCCGCGTGCGTGGCTCGCCGATTGCCTTGCAGTCATCGGAGCAATAGCGCCGGCGCACTCCCGGCGCGATGCCGGCGCCACACGTCGCACACCGCCGCGCTGGCGGGCGGGATACCGGTGGTTGGCGCTTGGCCTGGGCGGTGCAGCGGGCGCCACAGAATCGGCGCGGCCGCTGGCTGTAAACCAACACGCCACACACCGTACAGACCGACGGCCGCCGCGGCGGCCAAGGTGGGTCCGTCATCGCTTACCCCAACGCGCAGCCGATGCCCTCGTACTTTGGTTCAGTCTCTCCGGTCATCGGTGACCATCCTTTCATAACCGGGTCGCCTCCTCCTTGCGGCGTGCCGCCTCCGCCGCAAACAACCCGTCCTTCAACTCCCAAACCTGGTATTGCGCGACCAACTGGGCACATGGCAGCGCTGGCGAGTCGGTCAGCGTGCCTGAACGTGGGAGAGGTCGCGCAAGGTTCGCGCCGGGAGCGTTGCCTGCGTTCTGAAAGTGGCCGCGAACAATGCTCGCGAAGTGCTGCCAGTCTTCACTCGGTACCGAACGAAGAACCTGAACGATCTCCGGCCGCGCTCGGAGTTCATCGCTGAGATACCGCTCGACGTACTCGGTAAACGCCATGACGAGAGTCCTTTCGGATCTGGTCCGTGACTCGATACGGATCTCTCACCCCGACTCGCAGCCAACGCCGTCGTTGTCGCTGCCATCGAACCGATGCGGATCGGGCGCCAACACGGTAAACCGCCGATGCGGGATGTCGCCGCAATCCAGATCGGGCGGTGGCGGCGGGATACAGACAGTTGGGTAGGCGGGGCTACAGTTCTGGGCGGGTGGTGGTGGTGGTGCGGCCGTTGCTGCTGGCGTCGGTCGCCCGGACCAGAGACAACCGGCGCCCTGCCGCACCGCCTGCTCCTCGGCAGTGACGATCCGATCGACGTACTGCCCGTCATCGGTCCACGCCTCGCCATAGCCCAGCAGGACCATCCACTCGTCGATCAGCGACCAGTCCTCGCCGCCGTCGTTGACCCAGAGGTACGCCAGGGTGCGCCCAAAATCGTCCAGGGTGCGCGGGCCATGTTCCAACGAAACCCAGTTGTCGCGCTGGCGGTCGGCGAGCATCCCGGCGAGCACATCACGGGCCTCAGGACCGCAGCGTTGATTGAGTTCGGGCGCGGAGACGCCGAACAGCCGGACACGGGTGCCGTCGTCGAGTTCGACGGTATCACCATCGATCACCCTGGCAACGTGGTGCCATCCCTCCGGCGCCTGGGCGCGAGCCGCTGATACCTGCCAGCCGCTGGCGATGATCAGTACGACCACGGCGATGATTCCAGACCACAGTTTCACGACGATCCTCCCTCGTGCGTTGCTATGGTGGTCGGGTGACGTGGGCACTATGAATGATAGGAAAACGAAATGCAAGCGGTCACGCCGGAGCGGCGAGTGACGTTCTTGCGTTGACCGGCCGCACGGGCAGACCCGACCATCGGGCCGTGGAGGTGGCGGCATGTGGCTAGCAGCGAAGTCCTATGCGCGGGCGGTGGCGATCCTTGAAGGCGATGGTGATGCACGGACGCGGGTGTGGCGGGCAGCGACGGAGATCGTCGGCCTCATGGCGAAGACGATGCCCGCCGATCTGTGGGAGCGGCAGCAGGAGTTCGATGCGCGGGTGACGTGCGTGCGGTCGCCAGAAGGCGCGATCATGGCGACGGTGGCGCTGATGGCTGACGCCGAGGTGTCAGCGATCGAGGCGGAGATCCGAGCGATGGCGGCGTTCGTGGGGTGGTCGAGCACCATTGCCCCGGCGACAGACAACACAAAGCCCTGATCGCATCACCCCGAACACGACCAGGGCCTTGTGCTTGCACATCCGGTGGAATGCTGAGAGGGGACCGCCACCCAGCATCCCACGCCGAGAAGGAATATCCACACCGTACGGCGGCCGCCTCAATAACGAATCCAACAGCCGGATGCTTTGGCTACTGCGATCGGCGTAGATCCGCAAGTATCAGCCACCACCACGGCCCACGACACCCGCGCGGCCGCTTGAGAAGTCTGACATGACGGAGCCGCCAGCGGCGGCTCCCACACGGTGCTCCTCTGCCAATCGGGTGACGCCCTACGCACCCGGACAATAGCTCAACGCAGGGAGTCCAGGGCGCCGGCCTTCCGGCATCCTCACAGAGGACCGCATCGCGGCGCCGGCAGGGTACGGAGACGGCCTCCCGCCGCGATGTGGTCCGGTCCTTCCGTGCAGGAACCCGACGTGCCTCGTGGGGGCGGGTTGCGTCGGGTTCCTCTTATGCTCACGTTCGGCTCAGCCAATGAACGCACTGGCCAACCTATGAGGCTACTGCCTCCTCGTCGTCATCAGGCCGACCGCCTTCGACGTACTCGAACGCAACACCGAATGCGGCGCCCCAGACGCTCGTTTCGACATAGGACCGGAGCACGGTGCGATACTCCATCTCCCGCTCATGCAAGCCTTGCCGGATGGCCTTGAGAGCCTGTTTCCATTGCGACGCTTCCTCATCGGCCGAGGCAACCGCATGATCAGCCTCGGCCACAATCGCGGCAACGGCATCGTGTGCTGCTGCTTCGGCTTCAGTGACAAGGTCGAAGTCAGGTGAGAGCGACCGCCGGATCAGTGGCTGTGTTGTCAGCCATGCTTGAAGCGCATCGCGGTGATCGGCGGTGAACGTGTCAGCGAGTTCCATCGCCTGTGCGTGCCTGAGTTCGGCGAGCCATACGCGATGATAGAACCTTTTCGCATACCCCTGTGAAACCTGGAATCGCTGGCAAAATGCGAAGGTCAATTGCAGGGCGAGATTCTCATGAAAGGCAACCTGAAACTCATTCCGCACGACGCCGCGCCACCCCTCACAATCCGAGGCGCATTCGGGATCGAACCATGAGCGGGTGTGCAAGTAGAAATGCTGACGGCTCTCATGCAACATGACAATCGATCGCATCATCGCGCCCGCCAATGGATCGTTGATCAACCGCTCCCACTTTTCGCGCTTGGTCTCGTTCGCCTTGCGGATCGACTCAGCCGTTCCCACTATGCACCCTCCCCATCGTCAGCGAAGTCTTCGGGTTGCCAGAACGTGGCCAGTCCTAGGAGTTGTGCCGCGAGCGCGATTCGCATGGCCGGACCTTCGTCGGTGTCGTTTGGCGCGTGCTGGTCCATGTCACTCAACACGAACACCCCCTCCATCTCCTGCCAGAGCGTGGTGAAGGCGCTGGTCATCGTGTCCCATGACTTCCGCAGGCCAATCACCAACCGAGCCGCCTGATCCAACTGCTCCCACTTCTCCGCCCATTGCGCCCGAACGGCCGCATCAGCGATGGCAATGGCTTCGTCCTCGATAGGACTCATCGTGGTGTCTCCCCGTGAACGAGCACCGCGCACCGGCTCCACCCAGGCCGGCACTCTGTCTGCCGATGTCGTGTGCGGCGCTCCTCTCCCACTCGCCGCTGATACCGGGACCGGAAACCTCTCCCGGCCCCGGTGATCTCAGAGGCTCGACGCCAGCGCCGACGGGACGCGCTGCGTGAACCAGCCGCCGCAGTGGCGGCAGTGCAGTGCCAGCAGATTGCAGAACCGCGTGTGACGGCGCAAGGGACCACCACATGTCGGGCAATGAGAAGCGAGCATTGCTACCACCCCCGGCCGATCTTCAGGAACTCGTTGCGGTCGAAGGCGGCGTCATACTGCGCGATCAACTCCTCCGACCGTTGTCCGCTGCCGAAGGCCGGCACGGCCGCAGCCGGAGTGAAGGCGCCGGCGCGACCGGCGGCGGTCCACAGGACGAGCACCTGACGCTGGTGCTTGCACTGCCGACGGCGATAGGTGGCGTCCGGGCAATCGCAGGCGGTGGCGCCGTCGGCATGGACGGTGACGCGGTAGGCTTTGCCGGGGGTCGTGGCTGAGGGAACCTGATAGGTCTGATAGGATGAGGTTGCCATGGAAGCTTCTCCTTCTGTGGCCACGCCTCGGGCTGTTCCAGCAGCGCCGAGGCTTTTTGCTGTCTGCCGACTGGGCGCCGGCGGGGCCTCCCTTCATCATCATAGTACCATAGGTAGTAGACATTGGCAATATCCTATGGTACGATTTCTTCAGTGGGGGTGAACCCGCCACACTCTATCCATGCGAGGTGCTGAGGTGAGGGAATGGCGCACGACGCGCGGGCTGAGCCAGCATCGGCTCGCCGTCTTGCTCGGCGTCACACAGAACGCGGTCGCACGCTGGGAGAGCGGTCAGCGCAAACCGCCGGCGATGTTGGAACTTGCGCTAGAAACTCTTGATCGTCGGCTGAAGGAGGAGCAGCCGTCATGACCACAGCGTTGATCTACCCGCGCATCTCCCAACCCGGCCAGAGTGCCTACTCGATTTCGTCGCAGATTGAGGCGGCGCAGAAGCTCGCCGCTGAGCGGGGTTACGCCGTCGCCGGCGTCTTCCCCGACGAGTACACCGGCACCGAACTGGAACGTCCCGCGCTGTCTGCCCTCTTGGAGGCGATTCCTCACACCGGCGCCGCGGTGGTCATCATCCACGATGTCGATCGCATGGGACGCGAAACCTACGTGCAGGCGGTGACGGCGCACCTGATTGAGCAGGCCGGCGCCCGCGTCGAGTTCGTGCTGACTGATACCTCCGGCGACTCCGGCGAACTCTTGAAAGACATCAAAGGCGCCCTCGCCGTCTACGAGAACCGCCAGCGGGTCGAACGCTCCCGGCGCGGGAAGAATGGCAAGGCGGCTGCCGGCTACGTCATCCCCACCGGCGGCCGGGTGCCCTTTGGCTACGAATACCACGTGCCGGCAAAGGCCCAGGGCGAACTCCGCATCCGCGAAGACCAAGCCACCGTTGTCCGACAGATGTTCACGTGGCTCACGCTGCACCGGCTCTCCAGCTACGAGATCGCACGACGCCTGCATGAAGCCGGTGTGCCCAGTCTCGGCGATCTAACCACGGCGGTTCGCAAGAAATCGGGCCAGGCCGAGTGGTCCCCGTCCAGCGTCCGCAAAATCTTCGCGAATCCGGTCTACAAGGGTGAATGGTTCTGGGGCAAGACGCGGCGCGTGAAGCGAAACGGGCGCAAGGTACAGGTGCCGCAACCCGAGAGCGACTGGATCACGGTCCCTGTCCCCGCGATCGTCGATAGCGAGACGTGGGACGCGGCGCAAGCCTGTCTCACCGCGAACGCAACCCGGACCTATAAGGCGACGGCGCGAGAGTACCTTCTCCGGGGCATGGTCTTTTGCCCGTGCGGCCGGCGCTGGATCGGGCGATACAAGAACCACCTGGCGCGGGCGTACTATCGCTGTCCGTCAACGGAGTCGGAGGGATGGCGGAAAGCGTGCCTCAACCGGTTCGGCATCCGTCAGGAAACGCTGGAGGCGGCGGTGTGGCGGTATGTCGTGGACGAAATGCTGAACCCTGACCGCTTGGGCGCCGAGCTGGAGCGGCAGCGGGCCGTCGCCGTCGAGGGGGCATCCAGGCGTGAGGACCGGCTCCGGGCGATCGACTCGGCGATCAAGGATGTAGACCGCAAGCTGACGGTGCTCGTCGGACAGGCGCTTGACGGGCTACCGGGACACGTCATCGAGCAGCACAAGCAGACGTTGCTTTCCGAGCGGCGCGACCTGGAAGAGCAACAGACGCGAGAGTTGGCCCTGTCAGCGCAGACGGACATCACACCGGGTGTCGTTGCTCAGATTGAGGACATTGCCCGGCAGGTGCAGGCAGCGGCGCCACACTTCACCCCGCGAGAACGACGCCAGATCCTTACGCTGCTGCGCTTGCGGGCGGACGTACGGGACGCAAAAAAGGTGCAGGTCAGCGGGCTGCTTACTGGTGCAGTGTTGGACCTGTCATCAACATCACATTCGCCGGGAACGTCACCGTTCCGCGCGCCCGGCTGATCGTCACCACATCATCTTCCAGCGGCTGCCGTAAGACCTCCAGCACCGTCTGGCCGAACTCCGGCAACTCGTCGAGGAACAGCACGCCCCGGTGGGCCAGCGAGATCTCGCCGGGACGCGGCTGTGTCCCCCCGCCGACCAGCCCTGCATGCGAGATCGTGTGATGCGGCGCCCGGAACGGCCGTACCCGGATCAGCGGCGACCCGGCCGGCAGCCGTCCGGCGACGCTGTAGATCTTCGTCACCTCAAGGCTCTCCGCCGGCGTCATCCGCGGCAGAATCCCCGGCAAGGCCCGCGCCATCAGCGTCTTGCCTGCCCCCGGCGGCCCGGTGAGTAGAACGTTATGTCCACCAGATGCCGCCACCTCCAGCGCCCGCTTGACATGCTCCTGCCCGCGCACATCACGGAAGTCGGTCCCCTCGAAGTCCGCTGCCGCCTCCTCACCCACCGGCTCGAACGGCGCGATTCGCGCTTCGCCGCGAAGATGCGCCACGAGTTGACTGAGCGAGTCCACCGGTACGACTTCGATTCCATCGACGAGCGCCGCTTCGGCGGCATCCTGCCGCGAGACATACGCCGTCTGCAATCCTCGATCGCGGGCCAGCGCCACCATCGGCAGGATCCCCTGCGTGTGACGCACGCCGCCATCCAGCGATAGCTCGCCCAGCAGCACCGCATCGTGCAGGTCGGCCACCAGCACGCCGAACGAGATCAGACAGGCGATCGCAATCGGCAGATCATAGGCCGGCCCCGCCTTGCGCAGATCGGCGGGCGCGAGGTTGACCGTGATCCGGCGTGCGGGGAACGACTTACCCGAGTTGCGGATCGCCGCCCGCACCCGCTCCTTCGCCTCCTGGACGGCGGCATCGGGCAGTCCCACCACCGTGAATGAGGGCATGGCGCCCTGGTGGCTATCGACCTCGACCTCGACCAGCTCCCCGTCCAACCCCACGAGCGCGCAGCTTCGCACCTTGGCCAGCATGCGGTGTCCTTCGTCATCCCATTCTCGCCGGGATGATATCACGCTGCGGCGAAGGTTTTTCAGGGGCCGAACCAAACACTCGCAACGAAGCGAAGCCTCGTGAGGGTTGCGACGAATCGTCGGTGTCGCGTGCTTAATCGCCGGTGCGGTCCTGATCCACACCACCAAGACGCCGATGGGACTTCGAAATTCCGTCGTTCGACTCGACATCGGCGAGCGTCGCGGCGTTCGCTTGCGCCGCGTGCTCGAGATCGTGCGCTGCCATCCGCTCGATCAACTGGCGCGGTGTCCAATCGGGCACACCAGAGAGCAACCCGACAGCATCCAACCGTTCCGCCGGTATCCGCTCCGTCAGCTCCAGCCCAAACCGGCGAAGCTGCCGCCACGCATCGAGAAACCGGTCCATCGCCGCTGGCGCATCGTCGGACGCGGCTTCACACAGCTTGGCGACATACCACACTTCGATCTGCGCGACGTGATAGGCGATATCCCAGGCGCTCCACTCATCCGGCGCCGGCCGCCGAACCAGTTGCCCGGCATCAAGTCCGGCGAGCGCATCGAAGACCTCTGCCGTCGAGGCCGCGAGGTCGCCTATCGCCGGTGCCGGCGCGTCGTCACGCCCGCGGCCGCTCATAGCGCCGGCCACGGTACGGGGCGCCACGGCGGCGGATCGGGGTACCGGCGCGCATGCAACAGCCGCTCAACCCGCTGCCGCAGCGCCTTGCGTTCACCCTTGTCCAGCATCGCATCCAGCTCCGCCGTCACCGCGTCACCGCGCTCCAGCTTCGTCAGCAGCCGCTCCACATCGTCCAGCAACTCCGTCGGCACCGGGTCGCCGATAAAATCCCAGATCACCGTCCGCAGCTTGCCCTGGTGGTGGAAGGTGAGGCCGTGGTCGATCCCCCACAGCCGGCCCGCACCGTCGATCAGGCAGTGGCCGCCCTTGCGGTCGCCGTTGTTGGCGATGATGTCGTACACGGCCATCCGCCGCAGGTCATCCTGCCGGTCGTCTTTAATCGTGAAGTAGTTGAGCCGTGGCCGGTGATCGATGTGCAGCTGCACCATACCCACACCATGTGGTCCATCGCGCACCACGGTCGGCGGCACAATCCCCCAGCCCAGCGCCTCCGAGAGCAGGTACGCCGCCCGCTCGCGCCGATACAGCGTGCCATCCGGATAATCCCAGAGTGGCGCCTCACCCCGCTTCGGCTTATAGACCGCCGCCCCCGGCCCCGCCTCCGGATCTTCGAGTGCCAGCACAAACACGTAGTTCGAGCCGGTGGGCAGCAGCTTTGTATCGGTCACATCCGCCCGCGTGAGCACATCCAGCAGACACGGCCAATCGGCACGCCAGTTGCCATTGGGCTGGCGGAAACCATCCATCAGATTGCCACGTTCGTCCACCACGCGCCGTTCCGTCTCCTCCACGTCCGCCGCTAGTCACATTGTGCCGACCGTCCGCTGGGCAAGGCAAACATGCGGGAGCCGGCCCTCACCCCGGCTCGCTGCGCTCGCCACCCCTCGCCCGTCGGGACGAGAGAGGGGGAGCGCCACGCAACCGTGGTTGATCTGGACTCCCCTCTCCCGCAGGTGCGGGAGAGGGGCCGGGGGTGAGGGCTCCGTCCCCTCGTTCCACCCGCCTCCTCCCAGCGCTACAATCACCGCAATCCCGATCAGCCAGGCGGTTGGCCACCACCCGCACAGGAGCACCGACGCCATGCAAAGTCCGCACCAGGAGCCATTCACCCGCATCTCGCCGGCCGAGGCCGCCGAATTCGTGCGTCAGGGCGCCGCCTTCATCGACGTGCGCGAACCGGATGAATACGCCGACGCCCACGCCACCGGCACCCGCCTCGTCCCCCTCAACACGATCTTTACCGACCCGACCCTGATTCCCGCCGACACCGACATCGTCTTCATTTGCCGCAGTGGCCGCCGCTCCGCCATGGCCGCGGAAATGGCCGCCGCCTCCGGTCGTGCCCAAGGCACCCTCTACAACGTCGAAGGCGGCACCGACGCCTGGCTAGAAGCAGGACTGCCGCGAGAGTAGTCAGGCAACCCCCGCCCCCGGCCCCTCCCCCCGCTGCCGCGCGGAGCGGGGCCGGGGGCGGGGGTTGGTCTTACGCAATCACACTCAACTCCGGCGTCACCTTCACCTGGTTGATTAGCGTGTTCCCCACCGGCGACGTTCGCAGCGTGTGCTCCCACACCTCGCGCAACGCCGCCTCGTCCGCGTCAGCCTGGACATAGAGCTTCACCTTCACCTCGTCAATGCCCGAATGCCCCTCATCGTTGATCCCCATGAACGAAAATGCATTCTCCTGCGTCGACTCCAGCGACAGCTCCAGGTTGCGTAGCTCGATCTTCCGCCGGCTCGCATTGATGATCAGCCCGGTGGCGAGACACGCCCCATACGCCCCCAACACATACTCCACCGCGTTCGGCGCCTCATCCTCTCCGGTCAGATGCGACGGCTCATCCACCAGGAACGTATGATTCCGCACCCCCACCTTCAACTTCAGCCCCCCCAGCCACCGCACCCGCGACGCCTTCGGCGCCCGCGCATTCTTCGCCTCTGCCCCAACGACCCCCAGCGCCTCCTCGAACTCCCCCCAATCAATCCCCTTCCGCACATCCACCCGTTCGGCTGTCATCTGACCGTCCTTTCACCGCA
>JBFXAN010000034.1:0-46801 GCA_050184225.1 Dehalococcoidia bacterium
CAACGTACCGAGATTGCGCGCCGGGGTGCCGGTGTCCCCGTAAAACTGCTGGCAAAAAATAAACGCGAACTCTACCGAGTACGCCCTCGCCGCTTAACCGCGGCGACGTTTACCCCTACCCCATCCCGGCGGGTAGGGAGTAAGCGACACTAAGTCGGGATGCCGCGCGTTCGATGCCGCCGAGGGCGCGCGAAAGACCAGGTGGCCGTGCTGACCGGAACGCTGGCGATGGCGGTCCGCTCGGCGAGATCAAAGCATCGCCTACGCGCGTAGGATATTTCGGGCGGACTCTCGCTGGACGGGGAGTTCGATTCTCCCCCGTCTCCACCATCACCACTGCGGCGGCCCGCTCTCGAGCGAGCCGCCGTTGCATTTCTACCGATCGATCCCGGCCCCCATGGGCGTGGCCCAATGACGTACTCTGTCACTCGAATGGCTGTTCGGTGGTGAGTGTCCGCGGAGGGTGGACCGTGGCAACTCAGTACCCACACTTCGGTTCGACGTTGCGACACTATCGCTACCGCGCCGGCTTATCGCAGGCGGCCCTGGCCGCCCGCGCCGGGTTGAGCGAGGCGGCGATCAGTGCGTTGGAGCGGGGTGCCCGCGTCCGCCCCTATCCGCATACGCTCGACCAACTGGCCTCCGCCCTCAACCTGACGCCCGCCGAGCGTGCGGCGCTCGCCGACGAGGTGCCGTCCGGTGACGGTCGTGCCGCCGATGCGGTTCCGGCCCACGCGACGCCATCCGGTGACACCGGTCGTGTGGGAACTGCCCCATCGCCCGGCGCCCTCCCTGTCCCGCTCACCAGCTTCGTGGGACGGGAGCGGGAGCTGGCCGGCGCGGCGGGACTGCTGGCCGCGGGCTGCCGGTTGCTGACGCTCACCGGCCCCGGCGGCGCCGGCAAGACCCGCCTGGCGATCGAGGGCGCCCAGGCGGTGGCGCACAGCTTTCCCGCCGGGGTGTGGTTCGTCGATCTCGCACCGTTGCCACCCCATGAGGAGATCGTCGGTGCGGTGGCCGCGACGCTGGGCGTGCGCGATGTGCCCGGTCGGGATCTCCAGGCCGGTATCCTGGCCGCGCTGAGCAGCGGGCAGACGTTGTTGGTGCTCGACAACTGCGAGCATGTGATCGACGCCTGTGCTGCGCTGGTCGCACGCCTCCTGCAGGCGTCGCCCCGGCTGACGGTGCTGACCACGAGTCGTGAGCCGCTGCGAGTGGCCGGCGAGCAGATCTACGCGGTGCCGCCGCTCGGGCTGCCACCGGACGATGGCTCGTTCGAGGTATCAGATCCGGAGGCGCTGACGCGGTTCGCGGCGATCCGGCTGTTCGTGGATCGCGCGCGGGCGGTGCTACCGGGCTTTGCGCTGACGGCGGAGCAGGCGGCGGCGACGGTCGAGATCTGCCGGCGGCTGGACGGGCTGCCGCTGGCGATCGAGCTGGCCGCCGCGCGCATCCGCACGCTGACACCGCTCGACCTGGCCGGCCGGCTGGCGGATCGCTTCCGGTTGGTCGCCGGTCGTGCGCGCGACCGGCTGCCTCGCCACCAGACGTTGCGCGCGCTGATCGATTGGAGCCACGACCTGCTCGCCTCGGAGGAGCAGGTGCTGCTGCGCCGGCTGGGTGTGTTTGCTGGCGGTTGGGATCTGGCAGCGGTGGAGGCCATCTGCAGGGCAATCGGCAATCGGCAATGGGGTCAGCCGCGTCCGCTCCCCCGATTGCCGATTGCCGATTGCCGATTGCCCCCGATGTGCTCGACCTGCTGGAGGCGCTGATCGACTAGTCGCTCGTGGTGGCAGAGACGCGCGAGGGGATGGTGCGCTATCACCTGCTGGAGGTCATCCGCGCGTACGCGGCCGAGAAGTTGGAAGCATCAGGTGAGGCGGCTGCGGTCCGCGAGCGGCATGCGGTGTATCTGCTCGATCTGGCGCAGTCGGCGCGCGACGGGATGACGGGGCCGGCGCAGGCCGAGTGGGTCCGGCGGTTGGATCTGGAGCACCACAACCTGCGGGCGGCGCTGACCTGGGCGCTGGCCGCAGGTGAAGGCGAACTGGCGCTCGAGCTCTGCGCGTCGTTGAGCCGGTTCTGGTATATCCGGGGGTACTTCCGCGAGGGACGCGACTGGAGCGCTCGCGCGCTGGCTGCCGCCCCGGATGCGCTGCCGTCGACGCGGGCGGCGATGCTTCACGGCGCCGCTGCCCTCGCGATTCAGCACGATCTGGTGGCAGCGCGGCCCCTGATCGAGGCGAGCGTGGCGCTGTGGCGCGCGGATGGCAGTGACCGCCGCGGTCTGGCGCGCAGCCTCACGCTGCTGGCGATCCTCGCCCGCCTGGGCCGCGACGGGGCGACGGCACGCGCGGCGTGCGAAGAGGCACTGGCGATCTACGCCGAGGCGCCCGATCCTTGGGGACAGTGGCTGGCCCTCGGCGAGCTGGGGTGGGTCGCCGAGGGCCAGGGCGACCACACGACAGCCCGCCGGCTCATGGAAGAAAGTCTGGCGCTTGCGCGGGGGAGCGGGACGCCGATCGACAACGCGCTGCAGCTCAACAGTCTCGGCACGGTGGCCATCCGCCAGGGCGACGCCGGCGGGGCGATGACGCGGCACCGAGAGGCGCTGCTCCTGACCCGCGAGTTGGGGGCGCGGGAGGTGATGGCCGGCGCGCTGGAGGGACTGGCCGCGGTGGCGGCGGCGCGCGAGCAGTACGAACGTGCCGCGCGCCTGCTCGGGGTAGCGACGGCGCTGCGCGCGCTGATCGACTCGCCGCCCTTCGCCCACTACGAGGTCGAGCGCCGCCGCATCGTGCCGGCTGTGCTGCGGGCGCTGGGCGAGCGGGCGTTCGCCGCGGCGCAGGCGGAGGGCGAGGCATGGCCGCTGGAAGAGGCCATTGCCTACGCGCTCGAGGAGCCGGTCGCGGGCGCCGTCTCGGACGACGAGGCCCGCGGCCATGCAGCCCGCGCCTCCGGCTGACGCGGCAGGTAGGGACTGCACGCCCTAACGACAGCCGAGGCTCGTCCGGATGGCGGTGGCGTCGGTGGTGAACTGCTGCGCCTGGGCCGCCGTGATCAGCCCCGTCCGGCTGTAGACCTGCACCTGGGCGAGGAAGCCCTGGAGCAGCCCGCAGGCGGCCACCGTCTGGCCCGCTTCCACCGCCTGACGCGCGCTCCGCACCAGTCCGGTCAGGCTCGGTCCGGCCGTGCCCGCCCCCTGCACCGCCGCCTCCAGCGCCGCCAACTGCGCCAGCGTGTCCGACGCCGATGGTGCCGGCGTGGGCAGCAGCGGCAGCCCTGGAATCGGCGGCAGCCCTGGAATCGGCGGCAGCGTTGGCAGGACTATCGGCGGCAGCCCTGGAATCGGCGGCAGTGTCGGCAGGGGCGGTAGCGTCGGCCGAGGCGTCGATGACGGGACCGGGCTCGGCGAGGGCGTCGGGGTCGGTGCCGGCCCCGACGGCAGCGTCGCCGTCGCCGAGACGGTACCGATGTCTGGTACCTGAACCATTTGCGTGATCGTCGCGCCCGGCGCGCCGGCAACCGCCTCGGTAAACGTGATCACCGCCCCAGCGGCGCAGCCTCCCGTGCTGATGTTGACGTCGAACCGCGTGTAGGCGGTGCCGACCAGCAGGTACGGCGACGGGATCGGTGGGTTGACGCAGCCCGGCGAGGAGATCACGTCGGGGGTGCCGGTGTTACCCGGGTTGGAGTACGCGGCGCCGCTGATCTCCACGGACATCACTGTGTCGACGTCCACCGGGGTGTCTAGCGTCACCTGCAGCGTGCAGCTGTAGATGCCGGCGCTCTGCGCGGTGCAACCGGTGATCTGCGCAGCAATGGGGAGG
Organism: Dehalococcoidia bacterium; assembly: GCA_050184225.1. Taxonomy (GTDB): domain Bacteria; phylum Chloroflexota; class Dehalococcoidia; order CAUJGQ01; family CAUJGQ01; genus JBFXAN01. The sequence goes on from JBFXAN010000034.1 coordinate 3,831, forward strand.
GGGAGGTCGGTGGTCCGGAAGGTGATCGGGGTCGCCGTCAGCGGCGCCGTGTCACTGCTGACGCAGGTGGCCGTCAATCCGTAGTCGCCCACCGGGAAGTCCGTGCGGAAGAGCCGTCCCTCGACGGTGAGGCTCGTGCCCTGCGACTCAAACACCTTGCGGTTGGCGCTGCCCGGCCCTTCGGTCGTTGGATAGACCGTGAGCGTCAGCGGCAATCCCAGGCCCGCGGGCGCGGACGCACTGCACTGCACCGCGCGACCGTTCTTCTGGGCATCCTGGTCCAACGGGCCGAGCTGAAGATCCAAGGTTGTCGCGGGATTGGGACCGTAGATCGACCGCATGGCCTGTAGGAAGCCGGTCGGATTGGTCGTGGAGTCCGGGATGTCGGAACTTCGATGGATCGCGCCCCAGGGGTCCGGGTCCAAGGGATGCGTTTGATTCTGCCCGCCGTACTCTTTGACCGCGTTCAGTGTCGTCGCATTCGGTATGTGACGCCGCAGGCACACAGGAGAGACGACGGCGTTCTGGCCGCTGCTCGAGTCCTGGATGAGCGTGCCTGGCCCGAACCCGAGGTCAACGCAGGCGTCACCGTAGGTTTCCCTCAGGCCCGCATCGTATTCGTCTTCGTTCGAGTTAGATGGGAAGTCGGGACCCGCCGGCACCAGGTTGAAGTCGGACTGCGCCACGGTCCGCAGCGACACCACGCTGATGTCTTCCTGGATCTCGGTTAGTGTGTCGTTGTCCGGGATGAAGCGTCGCTGACAACTGGGTGCGACCACATAGGGCGTCGAGTCGCTCGCGACCCTGATCAGCCAGCCCGCCGGGAACACGCAGGACGAGACGGGGGCGGGGACCGTTAGCTCGCTCGTGAGCTCGTCCGCGGTGATGCAGACGACCCGCACGTTGACGGTGCCGTCCGGCATGGGGGCCTGGGAGAGATCGAGCACACCCGGAGCGTTGCCCTGGTACTGCACCTTGATTGGCGCACTGGGGCCGGCCGGGAGGGAGTAGGCGGTCATGGAGATCGTCGTTGGCGTCGGCGTCGTGCAGGTGATTCGCGCCGCGTTGGCGGGGTCGATGCTGATCCTCGGACCCACGGCTTGCTTGTTCAGCGCGATGGCGAGGTCGACGATGCCGCGCTGCTCGACGAAGTCGCCCGCGATGATGTGCAGGTTCCGCTGCGCGTTGAACTGATTGTTGGTGTACCAGCCCTGTACCGCCGTCTGCGTGTCACGCTGTGCTCTGTCGAAATTGGGGTCCGTCAGGTTCCACAGGCAGATGCCAAACGTTGGAGTGGGCTGGACAAACAGCACGTACAGACCCTGCACCTCCTTGTCTGGCAGTTGCGGCCAGCCGCCGCCGCGCGGATCGTCCTGGCCGCTGGACCGGCCAGGGACTGCGGTGCTCAACGTCTGGATGATGCCGGGATAGTCGTTGAGCGCGACCGAGTACGGCCCATCCAGGCACTGATTGGCGTAGAAGGTGCCGAAGATCGGCGACGGGTCCGGCAGCACGGAGAAGCCGGTGCAATCTTCCCAGTCGGTGATGATGTTCGGGGTGTACATGGGAGAGGGACCGGCAGCGCCCAGATGTCGTTCATCGTCATAGTCCAAAAAGGTTGCTGCCACGGTTGGATCATGGACGGGTGGATCAGGTTGAATTCGCCGGCCCGAATGAACGCTTCGCAGGCGTTGTCCCAACTCTCCGTTTCGCCGGGAAGGGGGAACGGGTCATTGTGTGGATTCGGCACCTGGAGCTGCAGGATGACGATCTCCTTCTCATGCCCCGGTTGGCTCGCCCAGGTCGCGGCCTGGGTGAGGACCTGGCTGAGCCGCACGTTGGTCGAGAAAAAGATGCCGTGCTTGATCCAGTAGTCGGGGCCGACCTGACCGCCCCAGTCGTGGAAGTCGGCGCGGATGTCGAAGTAGCGGCTGCCGGCATGGAGCTGACCGGTGATGTCGAGATCCTGCGCCTGGGCCAGACCCTCCGACACGGGATCGCCCCAATTGAAGGTACCGGCATCGTGTGAGCCAGGAGTGATGACCTGCCAGAGCGGCCGCTGGCCGATGGTATCGCTGAGGTCCGCCATCCAGTGATCGTTGGCTGCGGGCTGCGCGGCAACCGGTGGCGCCCCCTGGACGATGCCCTGCTCGGCGGGCGCAAAGCCCAACACGCCGAGCAGCAGCCCGACCACGTTGAGGACGGCGGCCACCAGTAGCGGCCTCGCCCGCCGTCGCGGAATGGCAGCGACCGCGGACCGGCCCGCGGTCGGGACGTGTTGGCGGCGTGGCATGAGGCCTAACTCCTTCTCTTGGCCGCCGCTCATCGCGAAATGGCCGCAGGCGCCTACAGCATGCCGTACCGGGGCCGCCCGCAACCCGTACAGGAGCCGGACACTTCCGCATAGTTCTCGGACACTGCCGGACCGGCGCCATACCGGGGATGAAGCAGAGCGTACGCCCAGGGTGCTTGCCGGAGCGGTGCATCCCGATGACAATCGCCGTGCGAAGGAGGCATGTCATGACGTCAGAGCAGCGCGAAGCGTTTGAAATCCACGGCGCGGGCTGGTATGAAAAGCCGCTCGACTACGAGGTGGTGATCTACGAACCGGACCACGAGTCGCATGTCGCCACGATCACGATGAACCGGCCGGACCGCCTGAACGCGCTCAGCCACCAGTTGCGCGCCGAGGTGTTCCACGCGCTGAAGGTGGCCGAACGGGACGACGCGATCAACGCGATCGTCCTCAAGGGCGCGGGCCGCGCGTTCAGCGCCGGCTACGACCTGGCCGGCGGCAACGTCGGCGTCGAGGAGCCGGACTTCGGCTCGCAGTACGTCGGCGGCAGCCACTGGGCACGCTATCTGATCAACCAGTACTGGCAGATTTGGGAACTGTCGAAGGTCGTGATCGCCCAGACCCACGGCTACGTTCTGGCCGGCGCGACGGAACTGTGCGCCGTCTGCGACCTCGTCGTCTCCACGCCCGACTGCCAGTTCGGCTACCCGCCGATGCGCGCGATGGGGGCGCCGGACCTGATGTGGTTCCCCTGGCTGCTGCCGAAACGGAAGGCCGCCGAAATGGTCTACACGGGCGACAGCATCACCGGCCAGGAAGCGCTCGACCTGGGCATGATCAACTACTGCGTGCCCGCCGACAGCATCGACGAGTTCACCCAGACGTTTGCCAAGCGCGTCGCACTGATCCCCTGGCAGATGGCCACCATCCGCAAGCGCAGCTTCCAGAAGGCGTATGAGCTGATGGGCGTCCGCGAGGCATTGGAGATCTGCGCACTGATGCAGGAGCAGTTCGGTCAGACCGACCGGGTGAAGGAGATGTCTGAGCTGATGCGGAAGGTTCCACTCCGCGAGTACCTGACGGCCCGCGATCAGCCGTACCGCGACTACCGCACGGCGGAACAGGCGATCCTCGACCGCGGACAACGCGAAGGAGTCCGCTGAAAGGGCGCGCATTCGACGGCGACGCCCGGTGGGCGAAGTGTGCCATGCGCACGGCGCGAGGCGTGCTGGGCCGCACGCGCAACTCGTGGGTCTTCGGTGGACCGCAGTGTTGGCTGAATATGGCTGCGATCGAACTGCGCGCCCGCAGCCGCCAGTGCCTCGATCGTCGGCTGCCCGACAATATGACCCTCCAGGCGGAGGGCACGGCTGAGCAGCATCCAAGCGAGTCTTATCCTTGCAAGGATGCTGTTCTCTTTTCTGCCGAGGTTGGTCAGCAATGCTCTCTCGCCGCACCGCCGATTGGGACGCCGGCAAGTTGATCGTGCCGCGCGCTGCGTATCCCGCGAGTGCTCTGGATCAGGTAGACGCGTTGCACCGTGAACGGCTCGGGCGTCGGCAGTGTGGCTTCGGCGAGGAAACGGTTGATGTGGCTGCGGGTGCCTTCGTCCGGCGCAGAACTCAGCCGAGCGAGTGACCAATGGGGGGTGAATTGGCTCGGCACGGATACGCATCCCATCGGGTCAACGGCGCGCTGAAGCGCCTCCCGGAGTTTCTTCAGTTCCTCCACGCCATTCTGGACACCAGCCCATACCACCTTGGGATTGAGATGATCGAGCGGTCCCACCTGTAGCTCGAAGGGTTCGCATGCTCGTGTTCCCCTCTCCATCGCGTCCGCAATGTGATCAATGCGGCTCCGATGAACGAAGCCCAAGGGGAGCAATGTCAGATGAACATGATCGGGTGGCGTCAAATACAGGTAGTTGCGCCCATATCGTAGTAGCCGGGCTTGTCTTTCGACGAGCGTATCGAGGCATGGTGGGGATGGTTTGAGGCCGATGAAAAAGCTAAGAACAAACATGGACATCTCCTTTCCCTACTGGAAGTCGCGCGATGCCGACGCGATCAGCGCAGGGAGTGGATGGAGCAAGCTGAACCAGTGGGCGAACACACTCCCCTCACGGTTGCGACGCTGCACGCCATCCACGAACACAAGCGATTTCGCGCGGATCACGTTGCCACGACTGAATAGAACAAACGTTCCCCCATCCCGTCAATCGAGGGATGTCACTTCAGAGGCTTCGATCGGGCGGTCGAGTGGGAACAGATGGGTGATGCCAGTACCAATGCTCAGCGTTGGTCGCCCGCGTGGATGACGCGGCCGCGCTTGTAGACGCGCTTTACCGGCGTCGCGCCCAGTTCCCAGACGAATTGGAAGGGGTGCTCGCAGTCGAGGATGAGGATATCTGCCTGCTTCCCCGGATCGAGGCTGCCGACCGCCGACTGTCGCCCGAGCGAGTAGGCGGCGTTGAGCGTCGCCCCGACGATGCAGGCGCCGGGCGGGATCTCGAACCACGCCGCCGCGAAGCCGATCGCCGAGCGGAGCGAGTGGACCGGAATCGAGGAGCAGTAGTCCGTCGCGATCACGACCGGGACGCCCTGCTCGATCAGCAGCCGAGCGTTGGCGCGTCGCTTGCTGAAGTAGACGATCTCGGCCACCGGGAGGAGCACCGCCGCCGTATTGGCCTGACCGATGGCGCGGATCTCCTCGTCCGTGGCAAAGGTCACGTGATCGGCGGTGCGCGCGCCGGTCGCCGCCGCGAGCGCCCAGCCGCCGCTGGGAAGCCAGGTATCGGCGTGGATGCGGCAGGGCAGGCCGTAGTCCGCCGACCGCTCGATCACCCGCGTCGCCTGAGCCGCGTCGAAGTAACCGTTCTCACAGGTGACATCGGAGAACTCGGCGATGCCCTGCTCGGCGACGGCCGGGAGCATCTCGTCGCAGATCTGGGCGACGTAGCTGTCGGTGTCCATTCCGACGGGAACGACGTGCGCGCCGAGGAAGCTGATCGCGATGTCGAGCGGGCTAGAGCCTCGCGCCGCATCGAGGATCCGAAGGCTGCGGAGTTCCTGTTCGGTCGTCAGACCGTAGCCGGACTTGGCTTCGAGTGTGGTAATGCCGTCGGCTGCCATCCGTTTGAACGCCCGTTGGGTCTGGGCGAACAGTTCCTCGTCTGTGGCGGCGCGGGTGCGGAGGACGCTGTTCCAGATGCCGCCGCCGGATGCCGCCACCTCCTGGAGCGACACACCGGAGAGGCGCTGCGCGTACTCCAGATAGCGGCTGCCGGCGAAGACGGGATGCGAGTGCGCTTCGACGAGGCCGGGCATCACCGTCTGTCCGCGCGCGTCATAGACTTCGGCGCCGTCAGTCTCGCACGCGGCGAGGACTTCATTCGTCGTGCCAACTGCGATGATCTGGCCGTCGGCCACCGCAACGGCGCCGTCGTGGACAATATCAAGCTCGCTCTGATCCGCCCGCCCCCGCCGCGGACCGCCGCGATCCTGAACGCGGCACAGGCTGTCGGCGTGGAGGATGAGCAGGTCGGCCTTGCGGCGTGGTGTGGCGGCATTCTGCTCGTTTGTCTCATTCGGCATCGCGATTGCACCAGTCCTCGATCGTCGCCGCATAGACACGAACGGCGGCGAGATACTCCTCCACCGTGACGAACTCGTCCGCCCAGTTGTAGGGCGGGCCGCCGGGACCGATGTTCACCGTCGGGATGCCGGCGCGGTCGAGCACGCACATGTCCGCCCAGACCGGCAGACCGGTGAGATCGTCGTCCGGCAACCCGGCGGCGACGCGCACCCGTTGCACCGCCGTCACGATCGGCTGCTCAATCGGCGTCTCGGTCGGATAGCGCGGCCCGGAGAGCCAGTAGGGGCTGAACGCGACCTCCGCCTCCAAATCCGGAATCTCTCGGCGCAGCGCCGCGATCATCGACTCCACCGCCGTCTTCGCCTCCTCCGGCGAGGTCGAGGGCGGCACGCGGATGTCGATGCTGATCTCGCAGCGGTCGGGCACCTGATTGTGCTTGGTCCCGCCGCGGATCGTACCGATGTTGATGATTGGACCGCCGAACCGATCGGGCGTGTGCGGAATCTGGAGGACCTGGAGTTGCTGCATGATCGGGATCATCGCCTCGATCGCGTTGCGGCCCAGGTGCTTGGCACTGGTGTGGGCCTGCCGTCCCTTGGTCGTGATCGTCAGATACGCGGCGCCGCGATGCGCGGTCGCGAGCCGCATCTCTGACGGTTCGCAGCAGATTCCGGCGTCGGCACGGATTCCCGTTGCGAGCACTGCCCGGGTGCCCAACCCACCCTCAAAGTGCGCGGAGACGCCCATGAAGATGACGTCGCCCTTCGGCCTGCGAGCAGGGTCGGCAAACAGCCGCGCGGCGGCGAGGAGGGCGGCCGTCCCCGCCTTCTCATCGGCAACGCCGGCGCCGTAGATGCGCCCATCCTCGATCGCGGGCGCGAACGGATCGCGCGTCCAGTCCTCGGCCAGTTCGTAGATGTCGATGTGGCCGTTCAAGATCACGCTGCGGCCGCCGCCGGCGCCGCGCAGCCGTCCGACCACGCTCGGCCGGCCAGGCAGCGGCTCGACCAGCGCCACCTCGGCGAAGCCGCTCTCCTGCATCACGCCGGCCAGGTGCTCCGCGAGCGCGCGCTCCTTCCCCCAGATGCTGTCAATCCGGAGGACGGTGAAGAGCAGGTCGAGCGCGGATTGCTCATCAATCGCGTACAGAGCTGTCCCTCCGTCTTACGATGTCATCCTGAGCGACAGCGAAGGATCGCGGTGGTTGGTTTGCGTCCGAGATCCTTCGCTGTCGCTCAGGATGACATCGTCATCGTCCTTTCACATCAAACACGCGCTCTTGATGACTACGAGCCTGGCTTCGTTTCGCCAACAACACACTCAGGCCTGGTCATGGGGTGTCGAACCCGATTCGTCGCTCTTAACCAGGAACATCTCGCCGAGGTCGGCGCGGCCCACCTGCGCGGTATAGAGCTCGTCGCGGAAGTGCAGCGTGAACGCGCGGGTATCGCGCAACGCCTGGTTGAAGGGATAGATGTTGTACGCTGCGCGGGCGCCGCAGATATCGTAGACGGCGCTCGTCACCTCGAGCGCTACCCGCTTGGCGATGTGCAGGGCGCGGACGCCGTCCAGCTCGGCCTGGTTCGGGTCGTCGCCCCGCTCCCAGCGTTGCGCGGCGGCATAGAGCGCGCAGCGGGTCGCGTACAGCTTGCTGGAGAGGTCGCCCAGGCTCGACTGGATGAACTCGCTCTTGGCGAGGTGCGGGCGATCGGCGACGTAGGCGCAGGCGGCGTCATAGGAGCCTTGCGCCGTGCCCAGGTGGTTCGCCGTGTAGGCCAGCGTGAACGTGCGCTGGTCGCGGCGGATCCAGGCGCCCGGCTCGCCGATCACCCAGTCTGCCGGCACGGCCACGTCCTTGAGGATCAGGCTCCAACTGGTCGTGTGTCGCATGCCCATCGTGTCCCAGTCGTCGACCATCTCCAGTCCGGGCGTATCCCGCGGGATCGTCGCGACCACCATCCGCGCCCCAAAGCCGCCCTCACCCTCGGTCGCCGTCCAGATATTGAAGTAGTCGGCGCCGCCCGCGAGCGAGGCGAACGCCTTCCGCGCGTTCATCCGGTAGCCGTCACCTGCGCGCACCAGCTCGGCTCGGTACACCTCCATCTCCGTCGAGCGAAGCTGCGCCTCCGAACCGATCGAGGCGATCAGGCAGCCGTTGCGCGCCACCTCGGTCATGTAGAAGTCGCGCTGGCCCGGCGTGCCCAGGCCGGCGATCATGCCGGTGGCGTGGCAGTGCACCTGCAGGAGCTGGGCGGTCGAGCTGTCCGCGTGCGCGATCGCCTCTAACACCTGATAGTACGGAATAAAGTGGCCGCCTTGTTGCCAGAAGCCGAGGCCGCCGTATTCCTCGGGCACAGTCATCGCCTGGAGTCCGGCCTCGCGGATCTCGTCGAAGTTCTCGGTCGGAAAGACCGCGCGTGCATCGTAGTCGGGCAGGCGCGTGCGAAAGTGCTCGGCGAGCGTCTTCGCTCGTTCGACAACGTTCTCTGCCGTGAGCTTCTCCGGAGTGCGGACCATGATGCGTACCCTCGTGTTCTCCCATCCTCGGCGGATGGTTGGAATCGTCAGATGTGCGTCGTGAAGTCGAACGCGCCGTTATCGTGGCGATCGCCGCGCGCCTGCACCGGTCCGCGGGCGTGCCAGGCGTCGCGCCGGCCGGCGATGCCCAGCTCCATCGCGATCTGACCGGCGCCGTCGCGGGCGAGGTCGAGGTAGCGCGAGACGGTCGCCTGGTTGAGCCGCGCCAGCGGGCCGGCGATCGTCAACCCGGCGACGACATGACCGGTGCGGTCCCAGATCGGCACCGCGACCCCGGCGGCGCCGTCGTCCGTCTCCTCGTAGCTCACGGCGTATCCCCGCGCGCGGATCTCGGCAAGGTCACGGCGAAGCCGGTCGGCGTCCGTGATCGTGTGCGCCGTCAGCGGCGGCAGCCCGCGGGCGATCACCGCCTCGATCTCGTCGTCGGGCAGGAACGCGAGCAGCACCTTGGACGAGGCGCCCGCGTGCAACGGAACGGTCGAGCCGATGTCGAGGATCAGGCGCAGGCCGGTCTGCCGTTGCGCACGCTCGACGCAGACCACCCGATCGTGCTCCCGGTTGAGGACTTCGAGCACCACCGTCTCACCGCTGAGCGCGGCGATGCGGTGCAGCACCGGCAGCGCCACCTGGCGCAGCTCCATGCCCTCGTAGGCGCGCCGCCCTAGTTCGAGCGCCCCCAGGCCGAGGCGGAACCGCTTGGTAAGCGGGTCCTGCGCGAGGATCTCGTGCTGCAGCAGCACGCGCAGCACCCGGTAGACGGTGCTCTTCGGCATGCCCGCCTCGGCGGCGAGGTCGGTCACGCCCCACTCCGGCGTCGTCGCGCTGAACAGCGCCAGGATCCGGAACGTCTTGTCCAGGATCTTGACGGGTGAGTCTCGTTCCACATTGTGGACTCGTGTGCTGGAACGTGAAACCATATGGTAGGATGATGCGCATCGCCGAAGACATTGTCAACGGGGAGGTGGCCTGTGAGCCTCTGGATCCGCCCTGGTCTGCGCGTCGTCGAGCTGGGCGGCGGCATTTCGGTGGCCTACGCCGCCCGGCTGCTGGCCGACTTCGGCGCCGATGTGATCAAGATCGAGCCGCCGGACGCCGGCGACCCCGTGCGTCACGCCGGCCCGTTCCTCAATGACACCCCCAACCCGGAGGCGAGCGGTCTCTTTCTCTACCTTAATTTCAACAAGCGATCGGTCGCCCTGGATGTGACGACGATCACGGGCGCGGCGACGCTCGCCGGGCTGCTGGCGGAGGCGGATATCCTGATCGAAAACCTGGGCGCGGGGCGCTTCGACGCGCTGCCGATCCCGCCGGGCGCGATCCCCGAGCGTCTCGTGATCTGCTCGATCGCACCCTACGGTCAGGACGGCCCCAAGTCCGGCTACGCGGCGAGCGAGATCAGCGCCTACGCCGCCGGCGGCATGATGTACATCACCGGCGACGGCGCCCGCGAACCGGTCAAGCACGGACTGAATCAGGCGGCGCACCTCGCCGGGGTCAACGCCGCCGCGTCCGCGCTGGCGGCGGCGTTGCTCGCGCGGCACACCGGCGTCGGTCAGCGGATCGATATCTCCGCGCAGGAGACGGTGGCGCAGACGATCTTCCCGGCGCTCAACATCTACTCGCACACCGGCGGCGTCATGCGGCGCGCGCCAAGCGGCATCAGCAACCTGGTCAACTCCAGCCCGATGGCGACCCGCGACGGCTACATCATGCCCAGCTACGCTGGCTTCGGCGAGTGGGAGGCGTTCAGCGCCTTCATCGGCGTCCCCGAACTGGCCGAGGAGCAGTACCTCACCTCCGCCGGCCGCCTGCGCCACGCGGAGACGATCGACCGCCTGGTCGCGCCGCGCTTCCGCGCAATGCCCAAAGACGAGCTCTTCCACTCCGGCCAGGAGTGGCGCTTCACCTTCACCTCCGTCCAGACCGCCGCCGACCTCGACGCCTGCCCCCAGCTCAACGAGCGCGGCTACTTCGTCGAACAACATCACCCCGTCGCCGGTGCCGTACGCATGCCCGGCATGGTCCCCTTCGCCGGCGCCGTCCCCCGCTCCCCCGTCTCCCCCGCCCCCTTGCTCGGCGAGCACACGGACGAGGTCCTGACGGACCTCGGCGGCAATGGGCAATCGGCAATCGGCAATCGAGATGCAGCCGGCATTGGCGGCACCAGTGCCTCCCCATTGCCGATTGCCGATTGCCCATTGCCGCTCGAAGGCATCCGCATTCTCGAGCTCGGCATGGTCTTCGTGTTGCCGTATGCGCTGACGCCGCTGGCGGCGCTCGGTGCTGACGTGATCAAGGTCGAGGCGGCCGCGCGTCCCGATCAGGTGCGCTGGGGGCCGCCGCCGGATAACTCGCCGCGGGAGGATGGCTACAACCACGGCGCGCACTTCCAGTTCCTCAATCGCAACAAGCGCGGCATCACGATCGATCTGACCAACCCGCAGGGGCGTGACCTCCTGCTCCGATTGGTCGCCGTCAGCGATGTCGTCGCCGAGAACTTCACGCCGCGCGTGCTGCGCAACCTCGGCATCGACTACGAGCAACTGCGCGCCGTCAATGAGCGGATCATTCTCCTCTCCTCCAGCGGATTCGGTCAGACCGGTCCCTGGAAGGACTACCGCGCCTACGGACCGAACACCGAGGCAGTGGACGGCCTGATGCACCTCACCGGCTACCCGGATGGTCCGCCGGTGCGTGGTGGCGCTGGCGGCTTGGGGGTCGCCTTCACCGACGCGGCAGGCGCCTTCTACGGCGCTTACGCGATCCTCGCCGCGCTGGAGCAGCGCGAACGCACCGGCCAGGGTCAGTGGCTAGATCTCTCCCACTACGAGGCGGGCGTGGCGACGATCCCGGAGGCGCTGCTCGATTACACGTTCAACGGCCGCGTGCAGGGACGGATCGCCAACCGGCATCCAACACGCGCGCCACAGGGCGTCTATCCCTGTGTCGGTGAAGACCGCTGGGTGGCTGTCTCCGTTGCCGATGATGCCCAGTTCCGCACGCTGGCCACAATCATCGGCGACCCGGCGCTTGCGGACCCGCGCTTCGCCTCAGTCATGGCACGTCAGGACCATCACGACCAGCTCGATGAGCTGATCGCCGCCTGGACATACGGGCAGCCGGCCGAGGCGATCGTGCAGAAGTTGCAGGCCGCGGGTATTGAGTCCGCCGCCGTCGCCACGCCGCGCGATGTCTGGGCGGACGAGCAACTGCATCATCGTCGGTTCTTCCAGATGGTGCCGCCGCCGGTCTCCACCCCGGAGATCGGGCCGCGGCCGCACCTGCGTCCGGCATGGCGGATGTCGGTCAGCCCCGCTGAGACGCGGCGCCGTGCCCCTGAGTTTGGCCAGCACACGGACGAGGTGCTCGCCGAGTATCTCCATCTCACGACTGAAGAGATCGCCGATCTGGAGGAGAGCGGTGTGATCGCCCGCGCGCCAAGGCCGGGCCTGATCGCCCGCCCCGGACCGATGGATCTCGAGACATTGGTTCGTTCGGGTCGACTCTTGGAAGTCGATCGGGAGTATCGATCCCGGCTGGAACGAAACGTGCCGGCAGAGGCCAAGAGTACCGCTGACAGTTCCTGAGAGCGATTTGAAATCATCAAGACGAAGCAGCCTTGTCATCCTGAGCGCCAGCGAAGGACCTCGGTGGTCACACAGCGTCCCAATTCCTTCGCTGGCGCTCAGGATGACAACGGGTTCGGCGGTCCTCATTCAAAGACACGCGTTGAGCGTCACCGAGAGCGCCGTCCCGATCTCCGGCGGCTGTCAATCGGATCTCCGTGCGTGGGGACCGCAATGCAAAACGTTGTGCCACAATCCGGAACATGATGGTTGACGCAATACAGACCGCTGCGTACGGTCGTGCGCGTTGGGGGAGTTTTTCGGTATCGGGGGAGGGTTGGTCTTGTCGACATCGAGGATATGGGGACGAGCGACGGCGCGCCGGCTTTCTCGCCGGCGGACGCTGTTGATTGGCGGAAGCGCCGGCGCCGCGGCCTTGCTGGCCGCCGCCTGCGGGTCGGATGACAGTTCCGACAGCGGCGCCGCCGGGTCAAGCGCGGGCGCGGCCGCCACGCAGAGCAGCGCGGGAGCGACATCCACGACAGCCGCGCCGTCCGGAAAGCTGTCCGTGGTCCTTTCCGGTCTGGGGACGCAGGACTACGATCCGGCGGCGGACAAGAATAGCGGCGAGGTGATCGTCAACGCCCACGTCGGCGACGCGCTTGCGATCATGGGTCCGGAGAAGAACACCTACATTCCTGCCCTGGCCGCGGAGTGGACCACCGCACCCGATGGCATGAGTTGGACCTTCACGATCCGCAAGGACGCAAAGTTCCACGACGGCACGACGGTGACGCCGGAGGATGTCAAGTTCAGCCTCGAGCGTTTTACCGATCCGGCATCGAAGCCGGTGAGCGGCGCGCGCCTCGGCCAGGTGCTCGACGGCATCGTGGTGAACGGCGACGATGTCACGCTCAACCTGAAGCAACCGAACGCGGATCTGGTCGTCTACCTCGCTGCCGGACAGATCACGCCGCGCGCCGCCGTCGAGAAGGCGGGTGCGGACTTCGGTCAGCATCCGATCGGCGCCGGTCCGTTCAAGTTCGTCTCGGCGGCCAAGGATCAGGAGGTCGTCCTCGAAGCCTTCACCGAACACTACCGCAAAGTGGCGCCCTTCAAGACGCTGACCCTGCGCATCGTTCCCGAGGTGACCACGCGCCTGGCCGCGCTCCAGACCAGTGAGGCCGACGTGATGCTGAACGTCTCCGGTCCGGCGATCCCGGCGATCGAGGGCAACTCCAAGCTGAAGCTGAACCAGGTCGAGAGCACGTCGATGAACGGTATCGTCTTCGCCGACCTGGTGAACAAGGACACGTACCAGAGCAGCAAGTGGGCCGACCCGCGCATGCGGCAGGCCGTCGCCCATGCGATCGACCAGAAGCAGCTCGTCGAGAAGATCTACTTCAACAAGGCCGTGCCCGTCGCCGTGCCCTGGGCCGTGCCCGGTATCCCCGGTATCGACCCGTCGCTCAAGCCGTACGAGTACGACCCGCAGAAGGCGAAGCAATTGCTGGCGGCTGCGGGTCACGCGGACGGGTTCGAGATCGAGATCTATACCTATGCCTCTGCCGCGATGGCTGGTAATCCGGACTGTGCCCAGGCGATCGGTGGCTACCTGGATAAGGTGGGCATCCGCAACACGGTCAATCCGATCGAGTACGCTACGTTCCTCGAGAACCAGCGGGCGAAGCGGTGGGCGGGTACCGGCGCGCTGATGGTCGTGGTCCAGGGCGGCCGCGCCGGCGAAAGCTTCCAGCCGTCGCTCAGTCAGAAGGGCTCGACGCCCTACTACTATGACCCGGCGCTGGAAGAACTGGCGGACAAGCAGGCCGTCACCGCCGACCCGAAGGAGCGGGAAAAGCAGATCACCGAGCTGTCCCGCAAGCTGTACGAGCAGCTGCCGAATGTGCCGCTCGTCTCGTCGAACTACATGCAGGGGCTGGGCGACCGGATCCGTGGCTGGGTGCCGCGCGTCCGCTCCGGGTTCGACCTCGGTATGGAGTACATCGAGCTGAAGGGATAACCACCGGCCGTTGTCTCCTTCGAACCTGCACGCGGCGGTCCGTCAAACGCTGACGCTGCCGGTGAGGTACGGGGGAGGCTCCGCGCATTCGAACATCGATGGAGAAAACTCGTGGTCCGCGTGTTTGACATTGAGTGCGACCTGCCGACGAAAGAGGCATACGAGTTCCGTGCGGAGCCGTCGGCCAAGGTGGCGCCTGGGTCGGGCGATACCTTCCGTGGCCGCGAGGCGGAAACGGTGTCCGGGCACGGCATGGTGAACTATCTCAACATCTTCGGCCCCGGCTACGCCGCCGAAGTGGGCATGTCGCCGGCGGAGTTCGATGAGAAGCGGCGGACGATGGAGCCGGAGGCGCTCTTCGGCGAACTGCGCCGCCGCCTTGCCGCAAAGGCGATGAGCCTCGACGACTTCGTCGCCCTGTTGCGCCGCGCCGGTGTGGCAAAGGCGTTGGTGGGTACGGCGCAGCAGCCATCCAACGACTATGTCGTCGATGTGGTGCGGCAGCACCCCGATATGTTCATCGGCTTTGCCCGCATCTCACCGTGGGATGGAATGGCGGGCGTCCGCGAGTTGGAGCGGCTGGTTCGTGAAGGCGGCCTGCGCGGGCTGGCGATGGCGCCGTTCCGCGAGCGGATCCCGCCGAACGACCGGCGCTACTATCCGCTCTACGCCAAGTGTGTCGAGCTCGGCATTCCCGTCCGCCTGCACACCTCGATGTCCTACGCCACCGACCGCGCCTATGACCTCGGCCATCCGCGCAACCTCGACGACATCGCGATGGACTTCCCCGAGTTGACCGTGATCGCCGGTCTGGGCGGCTGGCCGTGGGTGCCGGACATGGTCGCGCTCGCCCGCCGCTATCCCAACCTCTACATCGACACCGCTGCGCATCGCCCTCGACACTTCGCCACCCACGGCTCCGGCTGGGAGATGCTGCTGCAGTTTGGCAACACGCTGATCCAGGACAAGGTGATGGTTGGGCTCTCCTGGCTGACGCTGAGCCAGCCGTACGAAACGTTGATCGACGAAGTGATGGCGCTGCCACTGAAGGACTCCGTCAAGGAAAAGTGGCTCTATCACAACGCCGCCAGAGTGATGGGTATCGAGTAAGTACCACAGATCAGGTATGACAACACCACCGCCGGATGGAGGGCCGCTGCTTCAGGTGCGCGATCTGCGGACCTACTTCTTCACGCGCGCTGGTGTTGTGAAGGCGGTGGACGGCGTCGACTTCGATGTCGGACGCGGTGAGATCGTCGGACTTGTGGGCGAGTCGGGGTCCGGTAAGAGCAACGTCTGTCTCTCGATCTTGAACATCGTGCCGAAGCCGGCGGGAAAGATCGTCTCCGGCCGGATCGCGCTCGACGGTATCGACCTGCTTGCGCTCAGCGAGCGGGAGATGCGCGGGGTCCGCGGCCGCGATATCTCGATGATCCTGCAGGACCCGCTCTCGTCGCTGAACCCGGTCTACACGATCGGCAACCAGGTCGGCGAGGCGATCACGGCGCACCGCAAGGTCCAGGGCACGGACCTGCGCTCGCGCGTGATCGGCGCGCTGACGAAGGTGCACATCCCCGCCGCGCCGGCGCGATTGAAGGATTACCCGCACCAGTTCAGCGGCGGCATGCGCCAGCGCGTGATGGCGGCGATCGCCGTCAGCTGCGCACCCAAGCTGCTGATCGCCGACGAGCCGACGACGGCGCTGGACGTGACGATCCAGGCCCAGTTCCTCCAGCTGATGCGCGAGCTGCGCGACAGCAACATGGGCATCCTCTACGTCACGCATGACCTCGGTGTGGTCGCGCAGCTTTGCGACCGCGTGCTGGTGATGTACGCGGGCCGGATCGTCGAGAGCGGGCCGGTTGAGCAGATCTTCCGCGCGCCCCGACATCCCTACACGGCGGCGCTGATCGGCTCGGTGCCGGTGCTCGGCGGGCAGCGCGGCCGCCTCTTCCAGATCGAGGGGCAGCCGCCGAACCCGCTGACACTGCCCGATGGCTGCCCGTTCGCGCCGCGCTGCCCCCACGCCGACGATCGCTGCCGCAGCGAAGAACCGGTAGAAACCGCCGAACGCCGCTCGACCTTCCGTTGCTGGCATCCTATTCGCGAAGCAGCGGAGTCGCGCGTATGACGGCGGTTACTGAGCGCACCACGCGCGCCCCGGTTGAGTCCGTCCTCGAAATACGGAACCTGGTCAAGCACTTCCCGCTGCGTCGAGGCATCGCCTTCTGGCAACAGCCGCCAGCGGTGCAGGCCGTCTCCGGCGTCTCCTTCGCGATCCGACGCGGCACCACCTATGGGTTGGTGGGGGAGTCGGGGTCGGGCAAATCGACGATCGCCCGGATGGCGCTGCTGCTGGAGTCGCTCACCGCCGGCGACATCCGCTTCGATGGGGAGTCGATCACGAAGCTCCACGGCAAAGCGCTGCGCCGTTACCGCTCGCGGGTACAGGCGGTCTTCCAGGACCCGAGCAGTTCCTTCAGTCCGCGGATGCGCGTCTCCGAGATCGTCGGCGAGCTGCCGATGCTCCACGAGGGACTGCGCGGCGCCGCCCAACGGCAGCGTGTCGCCGAGTTGCTGGAGTTGGTCGGGCTGCCGTCCGCCTACGCCCAACGGTTCCCGCATGAATTCTCCGGCGGTCAGCGGCAGCGGCTGGCGATCGCGCGCGCTATTGCCACCAACCCGGACCTGCTCGTGCTGGATGAACCCGTGTCCGCGCTCGACGTTTCGATCCGGGCGCAGGTGCTGAACCTGCTCGCCGACCTTCAGGAACGGTTGGGCCTCACCTACCTGCTGATCGCGCACGACCTGGCGATCGTCGAGCAGGTGAGCGACACGGTCGGCGTGCTCTACCTCGGCAAGCTGATGGAGGAGTGCCCGAGCGAGGAACTGTCACGCAACCCGCTGCACCCCTACACGAAGGCGCTGCTCTCGGCGGTGCCGCTGCCCGACCCCACCCGCCGGACGGCGGCGATCCCGCTCACCGGGGAGATCCCGAGCGCGCTGAACCCACCCTCCGGCTGCCGGTTCAATACGCGCTGCCCGCTGGTGATGGATGTCTGCCGCGCCGTCGAGCCGCTGCTGATCGAGGTCGAGCCGGGGCACCGCGTGGCGTGCCATCTGGTTACGCCGGAACCGGCCGGCCGGACTCCAGATGGAGGTGGAACGGCATGACACGCTACATTCTCCAGCGCGTCGGCCAGTCGGTGATCACAATCTGGGGCATCAGCATCGTCGTCTTTCTGCTGGCGCACTTCAGCGGCGACCCGCTGCTGCTGCTCGTGCCGCCGGAGGCGACCACGGCGGAGGTGGAGCAGATCCGCGAGAGCTACGGCCTGGACCGCAGCCTGCCCGAGCAATACCTCAGCTTCATGCGCGGCGTCCTGCACGGCGACTTCGGTACGTCGCTCCGCTTCGGCGAGCCGACGCTGCCGCTCGTGCTGGAGCGCGTACCGGCGAGCCTGAAGCTGGCCGTCACCGCGATGATGTTATCGCTCGCGGTTGGCCTGCCGATCGGCGTGCTCTCGGCGGCGAAGCCGGGCGGCTTCGTCGACCGGTTCGGCAAAGGCTTTGCCATGCTCGGCCAGTCCGTCCCCGTCTTCTGGCTGGGCATCATGCTCATCCTGATCTTTGCCGTCCGGCTGCAAGTGCTGCCCACCTCCGGCTCAGGCAGCTGGAAATACATCATCCTGCCGGCGGTGACGCTCGGCTGGTACTCAACCTCGGCGATCACGCGCATCACCCGCTCGGCGATGCTCGACGTGATGGATGCGGACCATATCCGCCTCGCGACGATCAAGGGCCTGCACCCCTTCACGATTATCACCAAGCACGCGCTCCGCAACGCCGCGATCCCGATCGTGACGCTCGCCTCGCTCCAGTTCATCGCCCTCGTCAATGGCGCCGTGGTGACCGAGACGATCTTCGCCTGGCCGGGGATGGGCCGGCTGACCGTGGACGCGGTCTTCGCCCGCGACTTCCCGCTGGTGCAGACGGCGGTGTTCGTCGCCTCGGTCCTCTTCGTCCTTACCAACCTCGCTGTGGACCTGCTCTACGGCGTCCTCAACCCGCGGATCAGCTACGCATGAGCGCTTCCTCTGCCGTTCTCACCCCGCCGCGCGAGCGCGGAATTCGACTGCCGTCGTTGCTGCGGGGCGCCCCACTCTTTCCGCTCGTGATGCTGACGGTCGTGATCGGGCTCGGCATCTTCGGACCTTGGATCGCGCCGCACGACCCGCGAGAAGCAGACCTCGCCCGCTCGCTCGCTCCCCCGGCCTGGGAGGAGGGCGGATCGTGGTCGTATCCGCTGGGCACCGACCAGCAGGGACGGGATATCCTCAGCCGGATCATCGCCGGCGCGCGCATCTCCCTGATCGTCGGCTTCATGTCGGTGTTCGTCGCCGGCACGATCGGCGCGCTGGTGGCACTGGTCGGCGGCTATTACGGCGGCTGGCTGGACGCCATCTTTGGCCGGGCGGTCGACACGATGCTGTCGATGCCCTTCCTGATGGTGGCGATCGTGCTCGCCCAGGTGCTCGAACCGGGCATTCGCACAATTGTCCTGATCCTCGGCTTCACCTCGTGGGCGATGTACGCGCGCGTGCTGCGCGGCGAGGTGCTCAAGATCAAGGGACAGGACTACGTTGCCCTGGCCCGGGTTGGTGGCAACTCGACCCTCCGCATCCTCTGGCGCTACATCCTGCCGAACCTGCTCAACACGCTGATCGTCCTCGCGACGCTCCAGCTCGGCACGACGATCCTCGCCGAAGCGACGCTCTCCTTCCTCGGCCTCGGCATCCCGCCGCCGAACGCTGCCTGGGGCCTGATGCTGGCCGAGGGCCGCCAGTACGTGACCTTTGCCTGGTGGCTGGCCGTCTTCCCCGGCATCGCGATCATGCTCACCGTGCTCAGCGCCAACATGCTCGGCGACTGGCTGCGCGTCCGCCTCGATCCCAAGCTGCGGCAGGTCTGACCGAGGGCTACCAACCACCAAGACACAAAGGCACAAAGGCCAAATTGTTCTTGGTGCCTTTGTGTCTTGGTGGTGACGTTTTCTGGTTGGTTGCGGCTCGATGCGGATCTGTGTCAGCGTAGAGCGGCACGGATGCCGCGCGATGGAGGTGGTCATGCCCTGGGTCGAGATCAACGGTCAGGATATCTACTACGGAGAAGCGGGGAGTGGCCAGCCGCTCGTATTCCTGCACGGCAATAGCTCGTGTGGCGAGGCGTGGTATCAGCAGGTCGCCCACTTCAGCGACCGCTTCCACGTCTACACCTACGACAGCGTCAACCACGGTCACTCCTCGAATTCGCCGCGCGACGCCGACGAACCGGACCGGGCGGACGAGCTCGACGGCTTCCTCCGCGCGTTTGGCATCGAGCGGCCGGTGCTGATCGGCAACTCGATGGGCGGCAATACACTGCTGCGCTGGGCGATGCGGAACCCGGACGGCGCAGCCGCGCTGGTCGCCTCCTCGATCGGCGTCCGCACCGGTGACGCCGCGATGCCACCACCGCCGAATCCGATGCCCGAGGCGACGCTGTACGTGCCCGTCGGCAACTCCTTCACCGAGGGGTTCAAAGACGCGCAGCCGCGGATGCTCGAACGCTACTACCGGATCCGCTCGACGGCGACCCGCCTCGAAGCGCTGCGCCGTCCGCGCCATCCCTCGCCGACGACGGTCGCCGAGCGCACCGCGATGGAGGAGCGCGCCGGCTCGATCCGCTCGCCGCTGTTGATCCTGACGGGTGAGTTCGACTTCGCCCTGGAACCGGCTCGCCACCTGCGCGAGCTGGTACCGAGCGCCGAATATCACGAAGAACCGGGCGCGCCGCACAACGCCTACTTCGAGGTGCCGGACCGGTGGAACGCGACCGTCGACGCCTTCCTCGCGCGAGTGCTCGCGAAGACGGGTGCGGCGCTCCCCGCATGATGGCTGCCGGCGAGGTCACGACTCTGTCATGCTGAGCGGAGCGAAGCATCTCGCCGTCTGTCACACTCACCGCCAGATGCTTTGCTCCGCTCAGCATGACAGGGTGGACCGAATTCGGAGACGTGACCATGCAGGATGAGCCGACCAGCCTACGCATCCCCGATCCCGGTATCCGCGCGCTCTTCACCGAAGGGTCGCGCTGGCAGTCGTGGCTCGATGTCGAGGCGGCGCTGGCGCTCGCGGAGGCGGAGGTTGGTGTCATCCCGCGGAACGCCGCCGAGGTGATCGCGGCGCGCGCGCGGCTGGAGCTGCTCGACCGCGACGCGATCCGCGCCGGACTCGAGCGTACCGGCCACGCACTCGTGCCGGTGATCTGGGAACTCGATCGGGTTTGTGGACCCGAAGCCGGCGGCTACGTCCACTGGGGCGCGACGACGCAGAACATCACCCAGACCGGCCTGCTCCTGCTCGTCCGCCGCGCCCACGAAACGTACCTGCGCCTGCTCGCCGCGATCCTGCGTACCCTCGCGGACCTCGCCGAACGCACGGCGGACGACCTGCTCCCCGGCCGCACGCACGGGCAGCACGCCGTGCCGTCCACCTTCGGCGGCAAGGTCGCCGTCTGGGTGGACGAACTATCGCGTCACGTCGAGCGGCTGCGCGGCTGTGAGGGGCGGCTGTTCGTGGCAATGCTCGGCGGCGGCGCCGGTACCCTCGCCTCGCTCGGGGAGCCGGGGCGGGCCGTCCAGGAGCGGATGGCGGCGCGGCTCGGCCTGACGCCGATGACCGTGCCGGCGCGGACGATCGGCGACCACGAGGCGGAGTATGTGACGCTGCTCGGCCTGCTCGCGGCGACGTGCAGCAAGATCGGCCGGGAATTGTACGAGCTGATGAAGCAGGAGTTCGGCGAGGTCGAGGAGCCGGTGCCGCCCGGCACGGTCGGCAGCAGCACGATGCCCCAGAAGCGCAACCCCAAGCTCTGCCAGGACATCATCGCGGCGGCGGCGCAGGTGCGGGCGCTCGTGCCGCTCGCGCTCGAGGCGATGCAGACCGAACACGAGGCCGACCGCACCACCAGCGTGATGATGAACCGCGCCCTCACAGAGTCCTGTGTGCTCACCGGCGACATCCTCCAGCGGCTGTCCGTGCTGCTCGACGGCCTCCAGGTCTTCCCGGAGCGGATGCGCCGCAACCTCGACCTCTCCGGCGGCCTGATCATGGCCGAGGCGGTGATGCTCAACCTGGGTGCGGTGATCGGCCGCCAGCGTGCCCACGATGTCGTCTATGACGCCGCCCAGGAAGCCGCCACCCGCGGCCGCTCCTTCCGCGATCTGCTCGCCGAGGATGCGACCGTGCAGAGCCGGCTTTCGGCGGCGGAGATCGATCGCCTGCTCGACCCCGCCGGCTACACGGGCCTCGCCCCGACGTTCGCGCGAGAGGCGGCGGTGCGGGCGCGGTTCCTGGCGGACGAGATCGATGCGGCGCTCGCCGCGCGGGCGGCTACAGTCGCCTGATTCGGCGTTCATTTCCATGGGAGGGTGAGATGCGACGGGTGAGTCCAAACGTCTACGCGGAGATCTATTTCTGGGGCTGCAATCCGGGCTTCCTCGTCACCAGCGAGGGCGTGGTAATGATCGACACGCCACAGCAGCCGATCGACGCCGTCCGCTGGCGGGAGAAGCTGCTCGAGTTCGGTCCAATCCGGTCGCTCGTCAACACCGAGCCGCACATCGACCACATCGCCGGCAACGCCTACTTCCCCGGCGTCGAGGTGATCGGCCACGTCGGGCTAAAAGATCGCTACGAGCAGGCGATCCCGCAGATGACCTCGGCGGAACGCCTGGAGACGATGAAGCAGGCCGACCCCGATAGCGTCTGGCTCTTCAACCATCCCTCCTATCCGCCCAACCCGCCGACGCGCACCTTCACGGACGAGCTCACGGTCCACGCCGGCAACCACACGGTCCACTACCTGCACCAGCCCGGCCACACACCGCCGCAGACCGGCGTCTACCTGCCGGAGGAGGGCGTGCTCTTCACCGGCGACAACATCTTCCATCGGGTCAAGACCTTCATCCAGGAGGCCGACCCCTGGGAATGGCTCGCCACCCTGAAGACGATCGGCGAGATCGACGCGGCGGTGATCGTGCCTGGCCACGGCGAGCCGTGCGACCGCTCCTATCTGGTCGAGCAGGCGCAGGTGATCGAGGATTGGGTCGGCGCCGTCGAGGACTTCGTCCGGCGGGGGATGACCGAAGAGGAAGCGCTGCAACAGCCCGCGCCGAACGTCGACCCGTACCCAATCGGCCAGCGCCTCTTCCCGCGCAGCACCTGGGTCGACGAGATGAACGTCCGCAACCTCCACCGGCGCATCATCGCCCGCCAAGAGACGCCGCAGCCCGCCTAACGATGGAGTGAGAGGAGGCGACCGGCGGGCACATCAGCTCGCCGCGACGCCCCTTGACGCCTCTTGTTAGACTGCCGCCCTATGCTGTGCCGAAGTGGTACATGTCTCAATGAGAAATTCGGGGCTGAAGTCTGCGCCGTTGGGCCATACAATTGTTCCCTGCTCAGATTCAAACGATCCTTGCATGAAGTATTCTGTGTCCCGGAGCGGCTCAAATACGTTTCCATGCAGTTCGGGCTCGACGTTAACCCGCGCCTGAGTCCCATCACTCAGCGTCACGACGAGGTCGTACGGGTGCTCCGGTTTCACGTCAACGATGCGTCTCATGACCAGTCACCTTCCCAATCGACTCTAGACCACCGGCGTGATCGGCGGTAAAGGGCGGCGTTCTTCTGTAGCCTTCTACGCTTCGACGAGAGCCACCTGGTTGTCCTTGGCCCATTCGAGCACAATGCGTCGCCGTGACCTGGGCAGGTTTCCGCTCATGACGCGAACAGGCTCAATCTGGATGCGGTCCTCTCGCTCTGCGTGTCGCGTGTGAAAGTGCGGAGGAGGATATTCGCGATAGTGAATCATGATCATGACCCCGCCCAGTTCCGCAAGCTTTGGCACTGACCCCTCCGACTCTCCAGTCTCCCTCAGGAGACCGAAGATCGGTGAGCTACGGTACCAAAGTGATCGATGGCGGTCACGGCATACCATTGCTGCTTTTCTACCTTACTGCTTCGCGTTCACCTCTCGGAACGTACTGATGCCGGGACGAGTTGAACTCGGACTCCTGAGGCGTAGTTCCATACAGAGCACGATCATTCCGCCAACTCGGTAGTTGTATACGGTTGCTCCCGGTTACCCTATGCATGCACTCACCTCTGACCTTCGAGAGGAGCCACGCCGATGCCGCGACTACCCTTCCTCGACAACCGCAACGACCTTCCGCCCGACGCGCTGCCGGCGTTCGACGCGATCATCGGCAGCCGCGGCCGGATGAACGCGCCGATGGGCCTGCTGATGTATTCGCCTAACGCCGCCGACCGCGTCGCGCACCTGGGCAACTACCTCCGGTTCGAGTCGAATCTGTCGCCGGCGATCCGCGAGTTGGCGATCATCACCGCCGCCCGCGAGTTCGACTGCGCCTTCGTCTGGGCGGCGCATGTCCCCGCCGCATTGGAGGCAGGCATCCGCCAGGAGGTGATCGACGCCGTCGCCACCTTCGGCGACATCAGCGGTCTCAGTGAGGACGAGGCGGCGGTGGTTAGGCTCGGCCGCGAACTGGTCGGCGGACATCAGGTATCACAGGCGACCTTCGACACCGCCCGCGCCCGTTTCGGTGAGCGTGGCCTCGTCGACCTGACGACGCTGATGGGCTACTACCTCGTGATCGCGACGACGCTGATCACGATGGATGTCGACATACCGGAGGGCAGGCCGGAGCTACCGGTCGCTAGAACACGGTGACGTGCGGCATTGGCGGCGTGATCCCGAGGAGGATCTTGCCGATGTTCTCGTAGGCGGGCCGGCCGGCCATGCTGTGCTGCGTTGCCGTGTGGATGTCCCGGAAGCATCGCGCCAGCGGGTTGCTCTCGTAGATCGAGCTCGCCCCAGCCGCCTCTTACATCCGGTCCACCGCCGCCGCCGCGTTCCGCACGCCGGTCACCATC
Organism: Dehalococcoidia bacterium; assembly: GCA_050184225.1. GTDB lineage: Bacteria > Chloroflexota > Dehalococcoidia > CAUJGQ01 > CAUJGQ01 > JBFXAN01. Next base: position 27,846 of record JBFXAN010000034.1, read on the forward strand.
GCCAGCCGCGCCCGCGCCCGCTGCCCATCGGACAGGTTCCGCCCGGCCGATACTGTCTCCCACACGTCCCGGACGACGTCATACAGGTACGCGCGGGCGCTGCCGACCAACGCCTCCGCTTCGGCCACATCCACCTGCACCAGCCCGCGATCCCGCAGCCGCTGATCCGGCTGACCCCGTCGCTTGGTGCTCGCCAGGTCGGTCAGTTCGTCGATCGCCCGGCGGGCGATGCCGAGGGCATGGGCCGGATGCGCGAACAGGTAGAAGCGCTGGGCGTACAGCGGTCCGCGATGCTGCTTGGGGGCGCGGGGGTTGTAAGCCCACTCGGCGGGCACGAACACATCGGTGAGGGTGTAGTCGTTGCTCCCGGTGCCACGCAGCCCAACCACCTGCCAGGTATCGAGGATCGTCACCTCGCTGACCGGCACCATCACAACGCACAACTCTGGGCCGCCATCGTCACCACGCTGGGGTTTCGCACCTTCGCCGTCGTTGTTCGCCTCCACGACCGTACACAGGCTGGCGAGATGGGTGCTATGCAGACAACCACTGCCGAACGGCCAGCGGCCGCTCACGCGGTAGCCGCCCGGCACCGGGGTAGCCTGCCCACCCATCACCCCGATTGCTCCACACGTCACGACCCGCGGGTCGTTGCCGTAGAGCGCGCGGGCCGCCGGTTCGGTCAGCCCGCCGACGACCGCCGCCGTGGTGCCGCCTGCGATCGCCGTCACCCAGCCGGCCGCGCCGTCGGCATAGGACAGGTCCTCCAGCACCGTCAGCCACGTGGTGGGATCGATCTCTGGGCCGCCGATCGAGCGAGGCAGCGTCAGCCGGAACATCCCCGCATCCGTGAGCGCCCGTGCCACGTTATCGGACAGCCGGCCGGAGTCATCCAGTGCAGGCCGCGCGGCGGCAATCAGCGGGAAGATCGCGGTGAGGGCGGCCCGCAGGTCCGGGTCCGTGGTGGCCAGTGTGATGGGGCGGGTTTCGTCGCCCGGCGTACGCTCGGCTGCCTGCCCGCCGTTCCGCGCGGGCGAGTTGGTCCTACCGCCGGCCGATCGTCTGGTTCTCGGTGCGATGCGTTCAGACATGCTAACGTCTCCGTTCCTCGGGTGGCAGGGTGACTACTCCCCTCGCCCACGCTAGAGGCGTCATCGCGGCACAAAATCACCCGATCGGTACGAAACGTCGCCGTGATGCCGGTATCGCGCGGCGCCAATCCCACGGCCGGACGGTGGTGTGTGACCCCGATCACTTCAACGATCGTGTGGTACACAATCCGTTGCGCGAGGCCGTCATGAGCTTTGACTTGCGTCTGGTGGTCGAAGACGGCGGCGCTGGCGTGCGACCGCCGTCTCTAAGGTTAGATATCGGGCCACGAGTGCCCACACCGCGTCACTCACGTCACTCGGTTAGGCTGCGCGGCTCATCCTCCCAGCGTCTCAACCAGGAGGGCAGGATAGACGCTAGTCCCCGGCGGCGTGCGCGCCGGCCGGGCGTGCCTTGTCCTGTTCGTATGTCTCTTCCAAGGTACCGCCGCCGACCTCGGCGACCGCTTCCATCTCTCCCATGGTGACGTGGGTGTCCTCTCGCAGCGGCAGCTCCTTCAGGAACCACATCGTGATGAAGGCGAGCACCGCGACGGGCACGGTCCAGAGGAAGACGGCGTCGATCGAATGGGAGAACGCTTCGAGCAGCCCGGCAAGGATCTCGGGCGGGAGCTGGCGAAGCTGCTCCGGGCTGCCGGAGATCAGGCTCTCGGCGCCGCCGGGGATCCCCGCCAGCAGCTGTTCGTCGACGAACCGGGGTAGCTCGGCCGTGAGCCGGGTGGAAAGGATTGAGCCGAAGACTGCGGTGCCGATCACGCCGCCCATCGACCGGAAGAAGTTGGCCGCCGAGGTGGCGGTGCCCAGGTCGCGATGCGCCACCGCGTTCTGCACCGCCAGGATCAGCACCTGCATCACGAGACCGATGCCGAGACCGACGATCGCCATCGCCAGCGAGACGAAGAGCTGCGAGGTGTCCGGTTGGAGTTGGGTGAGCAGCAGCATGCCGACGACGAGGAGTGCCGAGCCGGCGATCGGGAAGATCCGGTAGCGGCCGGTGCGGGTGATGATCTGGCCGGAGCCGATCGTGGCGACGAGCATGCCGGCGACGAGCGGCAGCAGCAACAGGCCCGATTCCGTCGCGCTCGCGCCCTTGACCACCTGCAGGTACACGGGCAGGTAGACGATCGCACCGAACATCGCCGCGCCGATGATGAAGCCGCCGATGCTGGCAACGGTGAAGACCGAGCTGCGGAAGAGTCGGAGTGGCAGCACCGGCTCCGCCGCCCGTTGCTCCTGCCAGATGAAGGCGGCGCCGAGCACGACCGCGGTCGCGATCAGGCCGATGATCTCCGGCGAGGTCCAAGCAAACTCCGAGCCGCCCCAGACGGTGACCATCAGCGCCGAGGTGATCGCCCCGACGAGCAGCGCCGAGCCGAGGTAGTCAATTTTATGCTGGGTGCGGGGGAAGGGGAGGTTGAGCACCACCGAGGTGACGACGAGGGCGATCAGGCCGATCGGCAGGTTGATGTAGAAGATCCAGCGCCAGGAGATGTTGTCGACGAAGAAGCCGCCGAGCAGCGGTCCGGCGACGCTGGAGAGGGCGAAGACGCCGCCCATGTAACCCTGATAGCGGCCCCGCTCCCGCGGCGAGACGATATCGCCGATGATCGCCTGGGCGATCACCATCAGACCGCCGCCGCCGATCCCCTGGATCGCGCGGAAGGCGATCAGCTGGCCGAGGTTCTGGGACAGACCGCACAACACCGACCCGGCGAGGAAGATCACGATCGCGATCTGGAAGATCAGCTTGCGGCCGTAGAGGTCGCTGATCTTGCCGTAGAGTGGCACGGTTGCGGTCGAGGTGAGCAGGTAGGCGGTGACGACCCAGGAGAGATGATTGAGACCGCCCAACTCACCGACGATCGTCGGGAGCGCGGTCGAAACGATGGTTTGATCCAGTGCCGCCAGCAGCATGCCAAGCATCAAGCCGCTGAAGACGAGCAGGATCTGGGTGTGGGTGAGGCGCGGCCCGGAGGTCGCGTCTGCCGCGACGGCGTGAGACATCGTCACGGAAACCTCCTTGGTGGGATGACGACTTGCGACAGACTGAGGGATGTTCCTATTATGAACATGAGTTCATGTTCTTGTCAAGCGGCCTGGAGGAATGGTTCGGAATGAATGCTCCCCGTGCCGGTGCCGGCCGGCTCCCATCTGCTGATGCAGCGGTCTCGCACACGGTCGACGCCGATGCAATCACAATCCACTATCTCGCCTGGGGATCACCGGATGCGCCGCCGCTAGTGCTGCTCCACGGCGGCGGTCAGAGCGCATGGACATGGCAGCGGGTGGCGGAACGCTTCGCCGATCGCTACCGCGTGATCGCGCCCGATGCCCGCGGTCACGGCGATTCCGGCTGGTCGCCGGACGGTGTCTATTCCATGGACCGGTTCCGCGATGACCTGCACGCGCTAGTGACGCAACTCGGCATCGAGAGCTTCGTGCTCGCCGGCATGTCGATGGGCGGGATGACGGCGCTCGCCTACGGCGGCACCTACGGCGCGACGCTGCGCGGGCTCGTCGTGATCGACATCGCGCCGGAGATCCGGCCGGACGGCCGCGACCGGATCGTCGGCTTCATGACCGGCCGCTCCTCCTTCGCCAACCTCGACGAGGCGGTCGAATATGCCCACACCTTCAACCCGCGCCGCGACCGCGACCGCCTGCGCCGGACACTGCCCCGCAACCTGCGCACCCTGCCCGACGGAACGCTGCGCTGGAAGTGGGATCCCAACTTCCTCGGTAACGGCGCCGCGCCGGAACGCGACTTCGGCATGGACACGCTCTGGGATGCGGCGGCGCGGGTGCCGGTGCCGGCGCTCGTTGTCCACGGCGCCCAGAGCGACATCCTCGACCCCGCCGTCGGGCGCCGCCTCGCGCAGACGCTGCCGCACGGCCGCTTCGTCACGATCGAGGGCTCCGGCCACTCCGTGCAGAGCGACAACCCCCACGACCTCAGCGAGGCGCTGGAGCGGTTCCTGACCCAGATCGGCTATGCGTCGTGAGTTTCGCTACTACTACATCGTCACACGTGACGTGATGGCCCTGGGCCTCTTTCGATTGAGATCGATGAACTTGAGATAACCGACCGGCGGGGATCGATCGCCTCTCTACCCTCTGGATGAGATGGGGGAACACCGCTCTGCCGCCTACTCGTCATGTCAGGGGTGGCGGTGCACTAGCTTCGGTCCAAGGTCCTCAACTGGATCTGAGCGGCATCGACCAACTCGGGCGCTGCCGCAGAGAGGACCAACACCTGTTTGAGTGATGCGACCGCATCGCTTGTCCGGCTGAGGGCTATCTCACACTGTGCCTTATGCCACCACGCGATTGGGTCGCGGGGTTCCAGCACCAGCGCATGCTGAAGGGATCGCAACCCGTCTTTGGAACGACCTAGTTCATTGAGACAGCCGCCCAGGTTAGTCCATGCGTGCGCGTGCGACGGGTCGAGTGCCACACACGTCTGAAGCGAGGCAGCTGCCTCGGCCATGTGGCCCAGCCGTTGTTGACTGACGGCGAGCGCGTACCAGGTACCCGCATCGTTTGGATTGAGCCTCACGGCGCGACCATAGCAAGAGATGGCCTCAGCCAAATCCCCCGCGTTCTCTTGCGCTACACCGGACATTCTCCAGGCGTCAGCGTCACTTTCATTGAGCTGTGTTAACACCTGGAAACACTGTGCAGCCTCGGGGAATTTACCCATTCGACCGAGTAGATTGCCGCGAAGTCGCCACGCCTCCGCGTCGCGCGGATTGCGTGCAATCGCCTCCCGATATGAAAGGTCCGCGTTGCTTGATTGATCCAACAGTTCGAGAACGGTGCCTTTATTTCGCCACGGGAGGCCATAGTTTGGATCAGAGCGGGCTGCTTCATCGAAGCACTGCAGTGCTTGATCAAAGCGCTGCAACGCCCAGAGCGCCATGCCCTTGTCATTCCATGACTCGGATTCACTTCCGACCTCGATAGCCTTGTCGAAGTACTGTAGTGCCTGTTCGTAATTCTTCTGCTCCATCAGAATGTGCGCCATGTTGTGCCACGGCTTTGCGAGGCTCGAATCTAGCTCGACGGCCCTGCGGTAGCACTCGAGGGCCTCGTCTGTCCGCCCCATCGCCGCCAAACTCGCGCCGCGATTGTGCCATTCGATTGGCTGCAAGTCCCATCGGGTTGCTTGTGTGGCGGGTTCCCCGGTGGTCTGCTCTCGCAGATCCTCGAGGTAGCGTCTGACCTCGGCGAACGATTGGTAGCGATCACCGGGCGCCTTCGCAAGGCATCTGGCGATGATGGATGCGAATGGCGAGTCAATATGGGGGATCGGGGCGTCGCTGTGCAGTGACCGCATCGCGGATGTCCACTTCAGCTGGACACGGGGGTCAGCAGGAGCACCATGCACTGGCGCGAGAAATGGAAGTGAACCACCAGACGCCAGTTGATAGAGGACCACTCCGAAGGAGTAGATGTCACTTCGCTCATCGCACCGCGCAGCATCAATGAATTGTTCCGGCGCCATATGTGTGAGCGTGCCCATGGCGGCGCCGGCTTGCGTTCGGCCCAGATCGGCGCTTGCGTGCCGAACGGCTGGCTCCTGTGGCGATCTCGCCTCCGTGGACGCATGGGCGATTCCAGCGAGGCCGAGGTCTGAGACCTTTGCGGTGTTGGTTCCGTCAATCAGGACGTTCGCAGGCTTTAGATCGCGGTGGGCCTGTACGCCTTGCGAAAATGCGTACTCCATGCCGTGGCATAGTTCGATGGACCAACGGAGGCCCAGCTCCAGCCCAGGGGGATCTCGCTCCAGGTAATCTTCGAGCGAGTGAAAGCCTGGGCGAGCGCCTTCGATGTACTCCATCAATATTCCGAGGTTTCCCCGCAACTCGATGATCGAGTGGACACGGACGATGTTAGGATGGTGACCGATCTCCGCCCAAATCGTTGCCTCGCGCCGGAAGCGGGCGACAGTGTTGGCGTCGGCTGCAATGTCGGATCGGAGCGTCTTCAGCGCGACAAGTTGATCGAATTCTCGCCAATATGCGAGATAGACAATGCCGAAGCCACCCATGCCCAGGACATCCTTGATCTGAAAGCGGTTGGCGACAATGTCTCCTGGGCTGAAGGTCACAGTCTCGAGGCTTTGGTGTGCCGTGGAAGGTTGAAGCACCGTCTCAGGGACCGTGCCTTGAGCCAGCTTACGAATGCGGTGAAACAGATTCATAACGGGTTGGCTCTCTTCGATCTCCTGCGCATCCATTCCGGCAGCCACATTGGTACAGTGTGGCGCTCAACCGCTGTCAACAGATTTACCGGACCGCCACAGTTGATATGAACCGCAGGCGGTGGGACGGTTCTGTTCAACCCACATGTAGGGTATCCGTTCAGTCTATCCCGGTCCGCCAAGCGTCCTCGGTTCATGGATCTTAGTCGGAAGATAACCGGGCCGTCAGACTATGTGTGGTGATGTACTACGACGACTCTCCCATGTCCGCGCGGAACTGGATCGCCCGGATCAGCGCCGCCCGTGTGAGCAGGCCCACGACATCGCGTCCGCTCATGACCGGAAGCTGGTTGATGTTGTGCTCTGCCATCGACTGGAGCGCCTCGATCGCCGGTGTCCGCGGCGAGACGGTGATCAACCGCTCCTTCGGTGTCATCGCCCGGAAGACGCTGATCTGGTCCCACTGGTCGCGCGGATGCTGGTGCAGGTCGGAGAGCGTGATCAGGCCGAGCGGGTCGCCGCCCTCGACGCCGACGAAGAACGCCCGCTGGTTGTGGGCGAGCAGATAATCCTCGGCGAACTGCCGCAGCGTGATGTCAGGCGGGACGCGGATCGTCGCCGGACCGGCGAGCATCCCCGCCGTCAATCCCTGGAGCGAGTTCTGCACGAGCAGTTGCTGATAGCTGTTCTCGGCGGCGTTCCACAGAAACCAGCCGATCACCGCCAGCCAGAGGCCGCCAAGCCCGCCGGTGAAGACCATCAGCAGGCCGATCCCGATCATGATCCCGGCGACGACCCGCCCCGCGTTCGCCGCCACCCGCGTCGCCTTCAGCATGTTGTGGTTCGCCGCCCACACCGCCGAGCGCAGCACCCGCCCGCCATCGAGCGGGAAGCCGGGCAGCAGGTTGAAGATGCCCACCGCCACATTGATATACGCCAGGTAGCCGCTGATCGCCGCCACCGTCGCGTTCTGGTCGCGCGTCAGCAGCCAGACGGCGGCGGCGACCGCGCCGATCGCGAAACTGGTCAGCGGCCCGACCACCGCGATCCAGAACTCTTCCCGGGCGCTGCGCGGCTCGCCGCCGAGCGAGGAGACACCGCCGAACAGGAACAGGGTGATGCTCGACACCCCCAGTCCCCGCGCCCGCGCCACGAGCGAATGGGATAGCTCATGCACGAGGATCGAGCTGAAGAACAGCACGCTGGTGATCACCGCCGCGATCCAGCGCCGCTCCCCGCTCCACTCCGGATAGACGCTCGGCAGGTAGCTCGTCGCCAGCGACCAGGAGAAGAGCGTGAAGATGATCAGCCAGGACCAGTGGATCAGGATGTCGAAGCCGAATAGCCGGACGATCCGAATCGTTCCCGGCGAGAGTGCCGTCTCCGGTTCCTGCCGTCGTGGTGTCTCATTCGATGCCATCGCTGCCATCCTCTGAGATCGGACCGGGGAGCCTGCGTGTGCAGCCTCCCCCAATCTCACGGTGTGCGCCGTGCCGCTCCGTCGAGCGCCTTCCTAAAGTCTACCGCTGATCCTGCCCTATTCCGTCGCGTGAACGAGGATCTTCCTAACGCGCGCTGAGCCTGCCGCTCACTGGCGTACCCGCGAAACAACCGACGGAATACGGGAAATCCGCGGTCATCACGTAGTGATACATCTCCCGCTCCTCTCCATCCCACATGATCCGGCTGGTTGTGCCATGGCACTCATCCAGATCGGCGGTCGTGTAGTAGCTGCCATCATCCTTCTTTGGGCCGGTGATGCCGAATCCGTCGAGCGCGTAGCCGATGACGTCGCGCGCGCTGCTGCTCGCAAAGCACGGACTGAAGCGATGATAGTGGTACGCGTCTTGTCCCTGCGGGTGGCCATCGCAGGTGTCTTGTACCTCGTGTGCCGCGGCATCGAGCCCGGCGTCATCAAGCGCATTGAACAGGAGCACGCCATTCGTCATAACTCCTACCGCGCCGCGGGTCGTGCAGTGCGGCGAGGCCGCCTCTGTGGGCGAAATGGGCAGCCGATAGCGTATATTCTGCTCGGCAATAGCATTCGGGTTTCGGTCTATGGCATATGCCGGGTCGCTCCGGGCGATGGGGAATATTCCCGTGTGGTGTTCGGGAAGGTCGTTCGAGGAAATGATCCGCTCATCGCCCGCCGTCGTGATTGATACATGGGCCGCCGGCCAGTGCACCTCACCCTGCACATGGATCTTCTTGGTCGGATCCCACACAGCGCCCTCGATCCAGTCGCCGGCGTGGCTCCCTCTGCCCTGCCGGAAGTTGTCGGTGCACGAGTACACATAGCCCTTCTTCGGACCGTCTGTGACTACCTTACCATCGCCCAACGGTAGCAGTTCCGTGAAGGGGTCTGCCTCGATGGCCAGTGAGGTGCCCGTGTTGGGCGCGGCGCTTGGAGTAGAAGGTTCCGGTTTATGTTCCCGTTGATGGAGAAAGGTAAGAGTGATGGCAAGGAAAGCGGGGATTGACAGGGCAAACAGCAGGTAGATACGCTGCTGATTCGATTGGATGGTCCGGGCGGGCGGGTTTCGTCGGAACATTATCACTTCCGGGCCGGCGGCCGGGCGCGGGCGCCGTCGAGGAACATCGTCATCAACGCCGCGACGATCTGCTCGACGCTGCGGGTCCGGCGCAACTCCGTCAGCGTCCACGGCAGGAGCACCGACGAGATCACCCCGGTCGCGATCTCGAGGTCGAGGTCGGGGCGGAAGCGTCCCTCGGCGACGCCCCGCGCGACGATGCCGGTCATCCGCTGGCCGAGCGCCATCCGGCGCTCCTCGTCGATCGCTTCCTTGCGCGGCGCCGCGACCCGTCCCTCGGTGATGGCGGCGAGAAGCGCGCCGTAGCGCTCGGCGACGGTCAGCGCCTCACCGAGAAAAGTCTCGATCGCGCGCACCGGGTCCGCTTCGGTCGATGCCGCGTCGATTGCCTGCTCGAGCTCGCCGAAGGCTTCGCGCATGACGGCGATGATCAGATCGTCTTTGCCGGGGAAGTGATTATAGACTGTGCCGACGGCCAGGCCGGCACGCTCGGCGATCTCGCGCATCTCGGCGTCGATGCCGCGCTCTGCCAGCAGCGCGACGGCGGCGTTGAGGATCCGGGCACGGTTGGCCCGGGCATCGGCGCGCTCGGTTTGATGTACCATCGGCACACCCCCTCCCTACGCGACCACTGTAACGCCTTCCTTGCATCTTGACAAGAACATGAACTCATGTTCAGCTTGTAGGGAGGCAGCGACTCGTCCCCCACAACGCGTGGGTCGCTCACCGGCATTCCCAGGGCCGTCACAATGTATGCGTGACGGTCCGTCACCTTCCGGAGGCTTGCCCGTGCGCAGCGCCGTTACCTGGCTCACCGATTTCTCCTACCGCAAGGCCTGGCTGGTCATCGTCGCCGTCGTCCTCGTCCTGGGCTACGGCATCTATAGCATGACCCGCGTCAATCAGGAACTGATCCCCGACATCGAGTTCCCGCTGATCACCGTCGTCGCCCAGGCGCCGGGCAGTCAGCCGGACGATGTCGTCCGCACCGTCACCGCCCCGATCGAGGCGGTGACCAGCACGCTACCCGGACTCAAATCGACCGAAACCACCTCGGTCGCCGGCCTGAGCGTGACCGTGCTCAACTTCGAGTACGGCACGGACCTGGAAAAAGCGGAACAACAGATCCGCGAACAACTCGCGGGCGCGCGGCTGCCGCAGACGGTCACCACCGATGTGATCACCTTCGACGTCACCCAGTTACCGGTCGTCACCTTTGCCGTGCAGGGCGACCTCAGCCAGTCCCAACTGACACAGATCGCGCAGACGCAGATCGTCCCCGCGCTGAGCGCGCTCGACGGTGTCGCCTCGATCGAGGTCGCCGGTGGCACCGCCACCGAGGTCGTGGTCGCCCTCGACCACCAGAAGATGCTCGATGCCGGCCTCAGCTACGAGCAGGTCGCGGCGGCGCTCCGCGCCAACAATGTGATCCTGCCCTCCGGCCAGTTGCAGACGGGTGACACGGTCGTGCCGCTGCAGACCGTCGCGGTCCTCACCAGTCTCGACGCGATCCGCGCGATCGGCATCCCCAGCGCCGGCGGCAGCGTCGTCAGCCTCGGCAGCATCGCCACCGTCACCGAGGCGCCGGCCGCATCGACCGGCATCAACCGCACGAACGGCCAGCCGAGCGTCGGCATCAGCGTGCTCAAGACGCAGGATTCCAACACCGTCGCCGTCGCGCACGCCGTCACCGACGAACTGGCGGCGATCGAGGGTTTCCTGCCCGATGGCGTCACGGTCACGGCCGCGTTCGATCAGGCCGAGTTCATTACCGAGTCGATCAGCGGTGTCGTCGAAGAGGGCATCATCGGCGGCGTGCTCGCGATCATCGTCGTCTTCATCTTCCTGGGCAACTGGCGCTCGACGCTGGTGACGGCCGTCTCGATCCCGCTCTCGATCATCGCCGCCGTCATCCTGCTGGATCGGCTCGGCTACTCGCTCAACATCATGACCCTCGGCGGTCTGACGATCGCGATCGGCCGCGTGATCGATGACTCGATCGTCGTGCTCGAAAACATCTACCGGCATATGGCCCGCGGCGAGAAGACCTACGCCGCGATCGTCAACGGCTCGCGCGAGGTGACGATCGCGATCGTCGGCGCCACCGCCACGACCGTCGCCGTCTTCCTGCCGCTCGGCCTCACCGGCGGCATCATCGGCCAGCTGTTCCTCTCCTTCTCGCTGGCGGTGGTCTTCGCGCTGCTCGCCTCGCTCGTCGTCGCGATCACCGTCATCCCCGTCCTCGCCCGCTTCTTCCTCGGCGGGAAGGTTCGCGTTCACGAAGAGCGGCGGGCGGCGGATACGCGTCTGGGCCGCATCTACCAGCCGCTGCTCCGCTGGGCGCTCGGCCACCGCTGGCTGACGCTCGGCGTCGCCGGCGCGCTGTTCGTCGGCAGCCTCGCCCTCGTGCCGTTGCTGCCGGTCGCCTTCCTCCCCGACTCCGGCGAGAAGATCGTCACGGTCAGCGTTGCCGCCAGCCCCGGCGAGACGCAGGCATCCGTATTGGAGCAGGCGATCGCGGTCGAAGGACTCCTCCAGAACTATGATGTCGAGCGCTACGAGACCGTGATCACCGGCGCCTCCGGCGACTTCGGCGCGGTCGGCAACATCATCAGCGGCAAGAATCCGAACAGCGCGACGATCACGGTGACGCTCGCGCCCGGTGGCATGAGCAAAGGAGCGGTCGCCGACGACCTGCGAGAGCGGATCGCCGCCGAGATCCCGAACAGCGAGACGGTCTCCGTCTCGGCGATGGGACAGGGCTTCGGCGGCGGCATTGACATCGCCCTCACCGCCGATTCCGCCCAGTCCGCGGCGCAGCTTCCCGAAGCAGCGGCGCAGGTCGAGCAGGCGATCCGCGGCCTCGACGGTGTCGCCAACGTCACCAGCGACGTCGCCGCCGCTCAGCAGACGCTGGAGGTGCGCCCCGACCCGGCGAAGACGGCCGCCGCCGGCCTGACACCCGAGGCGATCTCGGCCAGCCTGGCGTCGCTCTCCTCCGCTCGTACCGTCACCGTCGCCCAGATGGCGGATGGCGCCCGCGGTGTGCGGCTCGTCGTCGCCGGCACCGATGTCAACTCGGTCGAGTCGCTCGGCGCGCTCGAGGTCGCCCCCGGTGTGCGCCTGGATTCGGTCGCGACGATCGTCACGACGGAGAAGCAGGTCTCGATGACGCGGGTGGACGGCAAGCCCGCCGCCGGCATCACCGCCGAGATCACGAGCGAGAACACCGGCCAGGTGACGGCCGATGCCCAGGCGGCGGTCGACACGCTGACGCTGCCGGCCGGCATCGAGGTCTACCAGGGTGGCCTCGCCGAGTCCCTGAATGAAGGCTTCGCCAGCATGATCATCGCCATCCTCGCGTCGATCGTGCTCGTCTACGTGATCATGGCGCTGCTCTTCCAGAGTCTGCTGACGCCGTTCGTCATCCTCTTCAGCCTGCCGCTGGCGATGATCGGCGCGATCGTCGCGCTCGTCGTCACCGGCTCGCCGCTCTCGATCAGCGCGATGATCGGCATCCTCATGCTGGTTGGCATCGTCGTCACCAACGCGATCGTGATGTTGGAGTTCGTGATCATGCTCCAGCATGAGCGCGGCTACAGCATCCGCGAGGCGCTGATCGAGGGGGCGACGACGCGGTTGCGGCCGATCCTGATGACGGCGATCGCGGCGATGCTGGCGCTGATCCCGCTGTCGCTCGGCCTCACCGAAGGCGCCCTGATCGCCTCCGACCTGGGCCGTGTCGTGATCGGCGGGTTGTTCAGCTCGACGCTACTGACGCTGTTCGTCGTGCCGGTCGCCTACAGCTTCGCCGACGGCCTGCGGCAGCGCTTCTCCCGCCGCTCGCGGACCGCAGAGGTGCGCGGAGCGGAGCCGGTCCCGGTCGGCGATTAGGCCGGGTCTGGTCTGGCAGGAACGAAGCCCGTTGTCGTCCTGAACGGAGTGAAGGATCTCGGACGCAAGTCAAACCTCCGAGATCCTTCACTCCGTTCTGGACGACATGATGGTGGCGGCGCGCTCGCTCCCGGCCAACGGAAGAGCGCATCCCCCGGATTAGCTGAGTGCGGATACGCCTTCTGGTCGTACAGCAGCCCGCGGCCTGGGGTCCATGATGGACCGAGCCAATCAAGGACACGTTCAACGATGCTGTACAAATCCTGCCCCAAATGTCGGGGTGACCTTCAGTTCGAGCCGGATCTCGCCGGCGGTCCGCCGGACGTGGCCTGCCTTCAATGTGGCTATCGTCTGCGTGCGGAGGAGCGGGAATCGGCGTTGACGCGACTTCGGGGTCACGCGGCGCATCACCGTGCCCGCAATACCGGGCGTCGCGTCACGTCGTGATGCATCCCCTCTGCTCGTCGGGATAAGGTAGAACACGGACACGCCCGGTTCTCGGCCGTGCATCAGTACACCATGGCGCATATCACCCATGTGCGAACGGAGATGATTGTGACGCTTGACGCTGCTGCACACGCGAAGTCGTCTGCCACCCGACGGGAGAAGGCGACGGTGCCGGCGGAACATCAGGTCGAACGGGACGATCGTCGGGTTGTGATTGAAGGCGTGCGTCCCGAGATCGACGGCGGACGCTTCCCGATCAAGCGGACCGTGGGCGAACCGGTCATCGTCGAGGCCGATGCGTTCGCCGATGGGCACGAAACCATCACCTGCGTGCTGCTCTATCGCAAAGAGTCAGTACCAGAGTGGTCGACCGCGATGATGACGCCGCTGGGGAACGACCGCTGGCGGGCGGAGTTCATTCCCGAATCACTCGGACGATATCGCTACGCGGTGGAGGCATGGGTCGATCCGTTCAAGACATGGTCCGGCGACCTGATCAAGCGTATTGAGGCCGGGCAGGAGGTTGCGGTTGACCTCAAGATCGGCGCCGGGTTTGTGGACGAGGCAGGCGATCGGGCATCCGGACGCGACCGCACCGACCTGAAGCAGTTCGCCGCATCGCTCTACTCCGGCGGCGCCGTCGCCGTGCAGCAGGCACGCTCACCGATGCTCGCGATGCTGATGGAGCGGCATCCGGATCGGTCGGCGGCGACGGTCTACGATCCGGGCCTCACTGTCGTCGTCGATCCGGAACGCGCGCGGTTCAGCACGTGGTATGAGCTGTTCCCGCGTTCAGCATCGCCGGAGCCGGGCCGTCATGGGACGTTCCGCGATGTCGAGCAGCGGTTGCCGATCCTTGCGGACATGGGCTTCGATGTGCTTTATCTGCCGCCGATCCATCCGATCGGCACCACTTTCCGCAAGGGAAGGAACAACGCGCTCGTCGCGCTCGAGGATGACACTGGCAGTCCGTGGGCGATCGGTTCGCCGGAGGGCGGTCACACGGCGATCCATCCCGAACTCGGCACGCTCGAAGACTTCCGCCATCTCGTCGCGGCTGCCCGCGAATTCAGCATCGATCTGGCGCTGGACATCGCCTTCCAGACATCGCCCGACCATCCCTATGTCCGCGAGCATCCCTCCTGGTTCCGCCACCGCCCGGACGGCACGATCCAGTACGCCGAGAATCCACCGAAGAAGTACCAGGACATCTACCCGTTCAACTTCGACACCGAGGATTGGCGATCGCTCTGGGATGAGCTGAAGCGCGTCTTCCTCTACTGGATCGAGCAGGGCGTCACCATCTTTCGGGTGGACAACCCGCACACGAAGCCGTTCCGCTTCTGGGAGTGGCTGATCGCCGAGATCAAGCGCGACCACCCGGATGTGATCTTTCTCGCGGAGGCGTTCACCCGCCCCAAGGTGATGAACCACCTCGCCAAGCTCGGCTTCACCCAGTCCTATACCTACTTCGCCTGGCGCACCGCCCGCTGGGAACTGGTCGAGTATCTGACCGAGTTGACGCAGACCGACATGCGCGAGTACTTCCGGCCGAACTTCTGGCCGAACACGCCCGACATCCTTACCGAATACCTCCAGACCGGTGGCCGGCCCGCCTTCATCACGCGGCTGATGCTGGCGGCGACGATGACAGCCAGTTACGGTATGTATGGACCCGCCTTCGAGCTTGGCGAACATCAGCCGCGCGAGCACGGCAGCGAGGAGTACCTGCACTCGGAGAAGTACGAGATCCGGCAGTGGGATCTCGACCGGCCGGAGAGCCTGCGCGAATTGATCGCCCGCGTCAACCGCATCCGGCGGGCGAATCCCGCGCTGCAGTTCAACGACCGGCTGCGCTTCCACACCGTCGACAACGAGCAGTTGATCTGCTACAGCAAGAGCGCGGCTGACTTTAGCAACGTGATCCTCGTGGTCGTCAACCTCGACCCGCGCAACTCGCAATCGGGGTGGGTCGACTGTGACCTCGGTAGCCTCGGGCTGAATGGGGATGAGCCGTTCCAGGTCTATGACCTGCTCGCGAATGCGTATTACACCTGGCAGGGGCCGCGCAATTACGTCGAGTTGAATCCGCACGTCATCCCTGCCCACATCTTCCAGGTCCAGCGGCAGACGTGACGAGGTAGTTGCCGGAGCTTGGTCCGGCCCATCCGGCGAGCGATGCACCTGCGCCGAACGGAATCAACGGCTCGGCGTTGAACAGTGCCGTGACGACCGGCGCGGCGGAGCGTTACGCCCTGTCGCACGACGATAGGCATTCGGCGCGCCGACGCCGGAACCACGAACGAGGTGAACCTCCCGGCATGGTAGTCAGCGCAACGCAACCGGCCCCCGTGGACTCGCGCCCTCGTTGGTACGAAGACGCGATTATGTATGAAGTGCATGTCCGCGCCTTCTTCGACAGCAACGGCGACGGCATCGGTGACTTCCGGGGTTTCGCCCAGAAGCTGGACTACCTTCAAGGTCTCGGCGTCACCGCGATCTGGCTGTTGCCGTTCTATCCGTCGCCGCTCAAGGACGACGGCTACGACATCGCCGATTACGCCGCGGTCCATCCCTCGTACGGCAGCCTGCGCGATGTAAAGTACTTCATCCGCGAGGCGCACCGGCGCGGGTTGCGGGTGATCACCGAGCTGGTCTGCAATCACACCTCCGACCAGCATCCGTGGTTTCAGCGCGCTCGTCGGGCGAAGCCGGGCAGCGCCGCGCGCAACTTCTATGTCTGGAGTGATTCCCAGGAGCGGTACAAGGACGCGCGGATCATCTTCAAGGACTTCGAGACCTCGAACTGGACCTACGACCCGCTGGCCGACGCCTATTACTGGCACCGGTTCTATCACCATCAACCCGACCTGAACTTCGAGAGCGCCCAGGTCCGGCGGGCGATCAAGCAGGCACTCGACTTCTGGCTGGAGATCGGCATTGATGGCCTTCGGCTCGATGCGGTCCCCTACCTCTACGAGCGCGAGGGCACCAACTGCGAGAATTTGCCGGAGACGCATGCGTTCTTGAAGGATCTGCGCCGCCATGTCGACGCCCGCTTCGAGGACCGGATGCTGCTCGCGGAGGCGAATCAGTGGCCGGAGGATGCGGTCGCCTACTTCGGCGACGGCGATGAGTGCCACATGGCCTTCCACTTCCCGCTGATGCCCCGCATGTTCATGGCGATCCGGATGGAAGACCGCTTCCCGATCGTCGATATCCTCGCCCAAACGCCGTCGCTGCCGCCGAGCGCGCAGTGGGCGCTCTTCCTGCGGAATCACGACGAGCTGACCCTGGAGATGGTGACGGACGAGGAACGGGACTATATGTACCGGGTCTACGCCAACGACCCGCAGATGCGAATCAACCTCGGCATCCGCCGCCGGTTGGCACCGCTGCTCGGCAACAACCGCCGCCGGATCGAGCTGATGAACGGCCTGCTCTTCTCGCTGCCGGGAACGCCCGTGATCTACTACGGCGACGAGATCGGCATGGGCGACAACAGCTATCTCGGCGACCGCAACGGCGTGCGCACGCCGATGCAGTGGAGCGCCGACCGCAACGCCGGTTTCTCCCCCGCCAACCCGCAGAAGCTCTATCTGCCGCCGATCATCGACCCGGAGTATCACTATCAGACGATCAATGTCGAGGCGCAGGAGAACAATCCGAACTCGCTGCTCTGGTGGATGAAGCGGCTGATCGCGCTGCGGAAGCGATACCAGGCGTTCAGCCGCGGCTCGATCGAGTTCCTCCATCCGGAGAACCGCAAGGTTCTTGTCTTCACGCGCCGGTACGAAGACCAGGTGATCCTCGTCGTCGCCAATCTGTCCCGCTTCGTCCAAGCGGTGGAACTGGACCTCTCCGCCTACGAGCGGATGGTGCCGGTCGAGTTGTTCGGGCAGACTCGCTTCCCCCGCATCGGCGAACTGCCGTACTTTCTCACGCTCGGTCCCCACTCCTTCTACTGGTTCTCCTTGGAGCCGCAAAGGGTCGAGGTCGGCCCGATCAGCACGACGGTGCTGCCGGAGGTGCTGCCGGCGGTGACGGTCGTGAATGGATGGGAGGATCTGCTCACCGGCGCCGGCCGTACTGCGCTGTCCCGGATTCTTCCGGACTATCTGGAGCCGCGCCGGTGGTTCGGTGGCAAGGCGCGGCGGCTGCGTTCGGCGCAGATCCGCGACGCGGTGCCCGTCCGCTATCCGTCCGGCGTCTCGTATATCACCTTCGTCGATGTGGAATACCTCGAAGGAGATGCCGAAGCATATGTCCTGCCGCTCACCTTTGCGCCGGGCGAGAAAGGAGACCAGGTCCGGTATCACGTACCTCACGCTATCGTCGCGCGGTTGGAGTTTGAGAACGGCAAAGAACCGGGGCTGCTCCACGATGCGATGGCGGATCGCGATTTTGCCCGCGCACTGCTCGATGTGATCGCCGGTCGACGGCGGGTCAAGGGTGGCGGCGGCGACCTCCGCCCGTCGACCACCCGCTGGCTGCGCCGTGTCTACACACGGGGTGACGAGGCGCCGGAGCCTTCGATCATCAAAGCGGAGCAAAGCAACACGTCGATCGTCTTTGGCGACCGGCTGATCTTGAAGTTGTATCGCCGGCCCGATCACGGGCTGAACCCGGATGTCGAGATCGGCAAGTTCCTGACCGAGATTGGCTTTCCCAACGTGCCGCCCCTGGCGGGCGCGGTCGAGTATCAGGAGAACGGTCGGGACCGCCGCACGATTCTCTCGCTGCAGGGGTATATCCCCAACGAAGGCGACGCCTGGCAGTACACGGTCGATGCCTTCGGCCAGTTCTTCGAGCGGGTGATTACCGAGCGGGCGGGCGCGCCGGAGTCGGCGGTTTCCACCCGCGCGCTGCTCGCGCTGAGTGAGCACCCAATCCCGGCATCCATCCACGAAGAGATCGGCGACTACCTTGAGGCGGCGCGGCTGCTGGGACAGCGGACGGCAGAGCTCCACGCGGCGCTCGCGGCCCACGAACATGATCCGGCGTTCGCACCGGAACCGTTCACCGCCCTCTACCAGCGCTCGCTCTACCAGTCCTTCCGCAGCCAGACGGCTCAGACGCTCCAACTGCTCCGCCGCCAACTTCCCGCCCTCCCCGACGAGGCCCGCCTGCCGGCGCGCACGGTGTTGGAGAGCGAGCGCGAATTGCTGGCGCGATTCCGAACGGTCGTGGACCGTCGAGTTGGATCGGCACGCATCCGCAACCACGGCGACTATCACCTGGGACAGGTGCTGTACACCGGCAACGACTTCATGATCATCGACTTCGAAGGTGAGCCTTCCCGGCCGATCACGGAGCGGCGGACCAAGCGCTCGGCGATGCGCGACGTTGCCGGTATGGTCCGGTCCTTCCATTACGCCGCCCATACCGCCCTCAGAAATCAGGAGTCGGGCGGCTTCATCCGCCCCGAACGCCGCGATGCGATGGAGCCGTGGGCGCGGTTCTGGTTCCAATGGGTGGCAGCCACGTTCATCCGGTCCTACCGAGAAACCGCCCGCGGCACGGTCTTCCTGCCGCGCGACCCCGATGAAGCGCACACCTTGCTCGACGTCTATCTCCTCGAGAAAGCGATGTACGAGCTTCAATATGAGCTCAACAACCGCCCTGATTGGGTACGCACCCCGCTGCACGGGATCATTCAATTGCTGGGGGATGTGGAGTAATGCGGACCCTCACCCCCGGCCCCTCTCCCAACATTGGGAGTGGGGAGCCGAAAGCAACCGATGATCCCAA
>JBFXAN010000035.1:0-46388 GCA_050184225.1 Dehalococcoidia bacterium
CCCCCCCGGCCCCCTTCCCTCGCCGGGAAGGGGGAGCCACACGCACCCGAGGCTACCAGTCCTTCGTCTGAGAACACGGCCGACCCACGTTCACCCCCGGTAACCCAGGACTCCCCCTTCCCTGCGAGGGAAGGGGGCCGGGGGGTTAGGTAAGGAACCATCATGAAAATCCTCTTCTCCGCCGACTGGCACCTGGGCTATATGCTCCAGGGGGCGAATCAGGTTCCAAGGCTGGAGGATCAGATCCGCCAGATTCAGCGCATCGTCGAGTACATCGACGAGTACGATGTCGATGTGCTTGCGATTGCCGGCGATGTCTTCGAAGCGCAGGATCGGGGTCCGGCGCTCGCCGCGGTGCGGCGCATGCTGAACGTCCTCCAGCAACCACTGGCACGAGGACTTCGCGTCGTTGCCGTCGCGGGCAACCACGATCGCGATTACTTCATGGAGACGGCCAGCACCTGGCTCAGCGTCGAATCGGGCGAAGGCGGCGGTCACATCTATTTCCGCACCCGGCCTGGACTCGTACCGGTTTCGGCGAGGGGTGAGACGGTCAACTTTGTACTCCTGCCCTACCCCAAACCAGAGCGTTACCCGGTGCAGGAGGAGCAGATCGTCGGCGCCGCCGAACGCAATCAGTTGCTGGCCTCGGTGTTCTGCGACGAAATGGAGCGGCTCCAGCACGATGCCGCCCAGACGGGGCTGCCGGCGGTGCTCATGACTCATGTAACGGTCGAGGGCCATTCGGTCAACGCCCACCGCCTCTCACCTCGCGACGACGTCACCATCCCGCGCGGCCGGTTCCCCGCATTCGAGCTGACGATCAGCGGACACATCCATAAGGCGGAGCGGATCGGCAGCGGTCAGTTCTACTACGTCGGCGCGCTCGATCGGATGGACGCCGGCGAACGCGACTATCAACCGCGCGTACTGCTGGCCGACATGAGCCCTACCGGCCTGCGCGACCTACACTCACTGCCGCTCGACCCGACGCCCATCGTCGAGGTGAGCGCGAGCAATGAAGAGGACCTCATTCGTGAACATGCCTGGATGAAGGAACCCACCCGCACGCTGGTCAAGCTCACGCTGCGCGTTCCCTATGGTCATTACACGGCGCCCCTCATCGCAAGAGCGAAGGAATTGTTTCCGCGCCTGTACGGCAACGTCGAGCATATCTGGGAAGACAAGCCGGTGATTGCCCCGGTCGATGCAGATCTCAACCCTGCAGACGTGCCCGGCACGATTCGACGGTATCTGGAGAGTCAAGATCTGCCCGACGACGAGCACGCCGCTCTGATGGACTTGGTGGATGAGTTGCTGAGGTCATAAACCATGATCCCGATTCGAGTAACAATGTCCGGATGGATGCGCTACCGCGACCAGACGACTGCCGACTTCGCCGGCGCGCGCCTGCTGTCTATCTGTGGTGAGAACGGCTCGGGAAAGTCGTCGATCTTCGACGCGATCACCTTCGCGCTGTTCGGTCATCATCGCCAGGGGACACAGCACATCGACGAGTTGATCTCCGACGGCGGCGACCAGTGTGCGGTCGAGCTCGAATTCGAGCAAGAGGGCAAGCGTTATCGCGTCCGGCGTACCCGCGGCCGGCGGGCGGCACAAGGGTCGCAGGGTCTGTGGATCTGGGACGCGATCGCTGAGGACTGGGCCACCGTCCCCAACACGCAATATGTCCGGGGGCTCAACGCCGCGCTGGCCGCGGTCATTCGGATTACTCCGACGGCATTCACATCATCGTTCCTTCTCCAACAGGGCGCGGCGACGGATTTCCTCGATGCAACGCCGGCTAACCGTTTCTCTGTGGTCAGCAGCCTCGTCAACCTGGAGGAGTATCAGACGTTGGAGAAAAAGGCGCGCGAGGCTCACAGGAGCGACGCCGCGGAGGTCCAACGACTCAGCACCAAGCTGCAGGAGTTTGACGGCGTCGATGCTGATTCACTCGAAATTCTGCGTGCCAGGCTCGACCAGGCCATGGAGCAACGGAGCGCCGCCGAACGTGACCGAGACAGCGCCCGCGGGCTGCGCGAGAAATCGCGCGACTACGCTCGCGTGAAGGTGCAGATCGACCACGCCCATCGTCAGATCGAGTCCGCGCGGGAGTTACTCTCCGAAGCAACATCGATCGAGCAAAACGCGCGGCGCTTTGCGTCGCTTGCCGGAGAGATTGACGCGGTTCGACAGATCCAGTCTGACCTCGAGACCGCCGGCGAAGCGGCGCTGCAGGCCGCCGATGCGCAGCGCCTCCTGTCGACGATCGACGTGGAGACGTTCAAGGCGGCCAGCCAAACAGCGTCAAGCAGGCTTACCGCCGCCGGATCGGCGGTCGAGCGGTTCACAAAGGAGCATCACGCTGCTGTAGCCCGTGAGCGGACCGCGGCAGAATTCCTCCAGCTTGCCGGACAGATTACATCTCTGCGAACGCGGCTCGCCTCGGCCGAGATCGAGCGAGGAACCGCGCAGCTCGAACTCGCTCGACTACCCGGCCTCGAATTGGAAAGTGCTCGTCTTCGTGCGGTTGAGTCAGCATTACCCTACCTCCAAAACCTTGGCAACGCTCGCAAAGAAGTTGAACGCTTTGGTAAGGGAGATCCGCGCGTAGCGCTGGCAGCCCTCGAAATGGAACTTGAGCGGCTCACCGCTGACTTGGAGGACGCATCTCAGGGTGTGCAGGCGACCGCGGTCCTGCTGGTAGAGGCCCAGGAAACCGCCGCCCGCGTCCATGCCGAAGCAGCATCCTTACGCGATCAGATAACGAGGCGGAACGACGGCATCGACGAGGCGATATGCAGCCGCTGCGGCCAGCCGGTGAACCCTGAGCAGGCCCGTCGTGAGCTTGAGGCCCTCGTCGAGCAGGCGACGGCCGTCGAACACCGCGCGGTCGCGTCCGATAAGACGATGGCTCAGGCCGCCATCGCGAGCGCTGACGCGGTTCGGCGACGTGACCACGTCCAAGAAGCGCTGCGGCAGGCCGATGCCGATCGACGCGGTTTGCTCCTGCGTATCGAGGATCTAGAGCGCGCGGTAGTAGCGGCCGCCGATGCCTATCGTCAATTTGTCGATGTTGCCCCGGAATCCTTGCGTGATGCGATTTCGGAGTCGCTGCCGCTGCCACAGCTGCACGAAGTCTATCGCGCGCACAAAGCAATGGTGGGCAAGCGAACAGAGGTCGAAGTATCCCTCCGTCATTTGCACTCCCTTCAAGGGGAGTTGAGAAAGGCCGAGCAGCAGATCATACAGATCCGCAACGACCTCGCCAATGCCGAAGATTCTGCTGGGGCACATCTCGATACGGTTGAGTCCGCCGCGACGCTCCACCAGACCGCCGAAGAGATTCTTCGTCGCGCGCAGACGGCACTCGAGACGGCACAAGTCGATGAACGAGCGGCACGCCAATCGGAGGCCGACGCCCGTGACGCATTTGCCGTCGCGCAAGAGGAGCGCCACCGGCTTGAGACCTCGATCGTCACACGAACCAAGACGGCGGAATCGCATCGCCGAACGGCACAGCGGCTCGCCGTTCGTGTTGATCCCGCGCTCCAGGACCGCGTCATGAACGATCCACGCGCGGTGCTCGACCTGCTCGAACGTGAGCGGGACCGGCTGGAAGGGGCGGAGGAGCGGTTGTCTCAATTGCTCGAGGCGCGGCGGCTCCACAGCCACTTTGGTGGAGTCTTGGCAACCCTTACGGACGAACTCCAACGCATTCCAGAACACCAGCGAATTGATGAACCGGCGGCACAGGCGGCCCTCGACCGCGCCGAAGCAGTTCTACAAGAGACCAACCTGGCGTGCGAGAACTGGCAGCGCGAGGTCAGTCGCATGGAACGCGACCTTGAACAGGCTGAGGTGATGCGCGCGGATCTCGCGCGTTCGGAAACGCGGTCACAGCGTCTCCGCCGGCTCGTTGATTTCCTCGGCAAGACCGGGCTTCAGGGCGCACTCGTCTCCGAAGCCCTGGAAACCGTCATGAGTAACGCCAACGCATTTCTCGAACGCCTGACCGGGGGCACGCTCGTGCTTCGCCTCGAACGTGGTGACGGCGATGCACTGGAACTCAAGGCGCAAGATGTGACGTGCATGCGCGACGCGCGCAGCGTGCAAGTCCTCTCCGGCTCGCAGAAGTTCCGCTGCGCTGTGGCGATCGCGGCGGGCATCGGCCAGTATGCCGGCGCAGGCGGGATGCGCTCGATCGTGATCGACGAAGGCTTCGGCAGCCTCGATCAACAGGGCCAGCATCTGATCATCGAAGAGTTGAAAAACCTGGCCGAACACATGGACCGGGTGATCGTCGTCTCACACCTCGATGCTTTCTCTGACCGGGTCCATTTCCCCGACCAGATCCGCGTCATTCGCGAAGGCGACCGCTCCCGCATCGAGCGTGCATCGTAGCGACACTGCGCGGAGACTGTTACGTTTGTCAATCGAGATCGCCATAGTCTCCGCCCAGCCTGTGCGTGCGAACTAAACCCGCTCGATCACGGCGGCAATGCCCTGGCCGCCGCCGATGCACATCGTTTCGAGGGCGAACTGGCTGTTGCGGCGCTCCATCTCGTTCAGCATCGTCGCCATGATCCGCACGCCGGTCGCGCCCACCGGATGGCCGATCGAGATACCCGAGCCGTTCACGTTCATCCGGTCGAAGTCGCTTTCCGTGAGTCCCCACTCGCGCGTCACTGCCAGTACCTGCGCGGCGAACGCTTCATTCAGTTCGATCAGTTCCATGTCGGTCAGCGAGAGGCCGGCGCGATCGAGCGCTTTCTTCGTCGCCGGCACCGGACCGATGCCCATATACGCCGGATGCACGCCAGCCGTCGCCCACGAGCGCAGCTTGCCCATCGGCTTCAGGCCGAGCTCGGTCGCTTTCTCCGGCGTCGTGACGATACAGCAGGCGGCGGCATCGTTTTCGCCGCTGGCGTTGCCCGCCGTGACGGTTGCCTCGGGGTCTTGCCGGCTCCGCACCGGACGCAGCGATGCCAGCTTCTCCAGCGTCGTATCGGCGCGGGGATGCTCGTCGCGGCCGAACAGGGTGCCTTCTCCTTTCTTCGACGGGACGGGTACGGGCACCGTTTCCGCTTCGAACTTGCCGTTCTCCCAGGCGGCGACGGCCCGCTGGTGCGAGCGGAGCGAGTATTCATCCTGCTCCTCGCGGGAGATGCTGTACTGCCGGCGCAGGTTCTCGGCCGTCTCCAACATGCCGCCCTCCACCGGGTACCGGTAGGTTCCCGCCGTCACGCGGCCGCGGTCGAGCCGGTCCATCAGGTTGACATTGCCGCGGTTCGGCCCCCAGCGGACCGCGGTCGAATAGAACTCGGCGTTGCTCATACTTTCGACCCCGCCCGCCAGCACCACATCGGCAACGCCGGTCTGCACCTCCATCGCTGCCAGGCAGATCGCTTGGAGGCCGGAGCCGCAGCGGCGGTCGAGCTGGAAACCGGGCACCTCGACCGGCAGGCCCGCATGGAGCACCGCCAATCGTCCCATCGCCGGGGTTTCGCCGTTCGGATAGCAGTGGCCAAAGATCGAATCGTCAAAGACTGCTGGATCGATACCGGTGCGTTGCAATAACGCCTCGACGACCGTCGACGCCAGCGTCTCCGCATCCACGTCCTTGAGCGCGCCGCCGAACCGGCCGACTGGGGTCCGAAGTGGGCTACAGATAACAGCATCACGCATGATGGTCTCCTTTCGCTCTGCCGGGGCATCAAAGGTGGGTCGCGGACGGCAATCACCGCCGGAGCCTGTGCCCGGCCCCGCCATTCTAGTTCTTCGCCACCGATGGTTCACCACTTGATCGCGACGATGATGTTCGTCGTTCCTTCGATCAATCCAACTCTCGACAGGCGGATCGCGCGTGCTACAATGCGCCCACCTTGACCGAGGCCGGTCGTTGGCAGCGGACCGGTGCGGTGGTGTGTGCATCAAATCGTCACACCGGCGTCGCGTCCGTGTCACACCTCCGGCTCAGATGCCGAGTATGTTCGTCGCAGCGAGCATCCGGCCAGGGGTGGATGTGGGGGTACGAGGTACGATGGAGCGACAGGCGCCGCTGCTCGAAGTTCGCAACCTACAGACGTGGTTCTTTACCCGCGAGGGTGTCGTCCGGGCCGTGGACGGCGTCAGCTTCGACATCCGCGGCGGTGAGGCGCTCGGTGTCGTCGGTGAGTCCGGCTGCGGCAAGAGCGTGACCGCCTCGTCACTCATGCGCTTGATTCCACAGCCGCCGGGCAAGATCGTCGCCGGTTCGATCATGCTGGACGAGGGCGGAACCAAGACCGATCTGGTCACCGCCGATGACGATGAGATGCGCCGGATCCGCGGCCGGACGATCTCGATGATCTTTCAGGATCCGATGACCTCCCTCAATCCGGTGCTCACGATCGGCAGCCAGATGATGGAGCCGCTCAAGATTCACTTCGGCATGGATCACGCCGCCGCCCGTCATCGCGTGATCGAACTGCTGTCCGCCGTCGGTATTCCCGCAGCGGCGGCGCGCATGAACGACTACCCCCACCACTTCAGCGGCGGCATGCGTCAGCGCGTGATGGTTGCGATGGCGCTGGCCTGCAATCCAAAGCTGCTGATCGCTGACGAGCCGACGACAGCGCTCGATGTGACGGTGCAGGCGCAACTGCTCGACCTGATCCGCAGCCTCTGCCAGGATACCGGCGCTGCCGTGATGATCATTACGCACGACCTTGGTGTGGTCGCCGACCTTTGCGACCGCGTCCAGGTGATGTACGCGGGCCAGATCATCGAAGCCGGCACCGCCGACGAGATCTTTGATGACCCCCGGCATCCCTATACGATCGGTTTGATGGAGTCCGTTCCCCGGTTGGGTGCGGCGGTGCGGAACCGGCTGACGCCGATCGAAGGGATGCCGCCCGACCTGGTGCAACCGCCGGCCGGCTGTCGCTTTGCCCCGCGCTGCCCCCATGCTTTCGAACGGTGCATCGAACCTCCGCCATCGGTGCACCTCGGCGGCGAGCACTTCAGTGCCTGCTGGCTGGCCGTTGAACCACTCGGTGTGCCGGCCGAGGCAATAACGGGTGAGATCGCCCTCACCCCCGGCCCCTCTCCCGTCCCGACGGGAGAGGGGAGTACGGTCTGACCACGGTTGTGGTAATCGACCGTCCCATTGAATCCGCCCGCAAATCCGCACATCCAACGACTACAGATCAACCAAGGCTAAGCAAGGCTCCCCTCTCCCGCCACGCGGGAGAGGGGTCGGGGGTGAGGGCAGACATGATCCAGCAAACGGAAGTCCAGCCAGGCCCCGCCCGCTACGACCTCGAACCGTTGCTCAAAGTCACGTCACTGAGAAAGTACTTCACGCTCGGCGGCGGCCTGTTTCGATCGACGATCAACCTCAAAGCGGTCGATGATGTCTCATTCAATGTCTATCCGGGCGAGAGCTTCGGCCTCGTCGGCGAGTCTGGCTGTGGCAAGTCCACGCTCGCTCAGACGATCGTGCGGCTGTACGATCCGACCGCCGGTTCGATCGTCTTCGATGGACAGGAGATCTCCCGGCTCAAGGATAATCAGTTCCGCCCGTTCCGCCGCCATATCCAGATGATCTTCCAGGACCCGTATTCGTCGCTCGACCCGCGGATGACCGTGGGAGGGATCATCGAGGAACCACTCCGGAACTTCGGCATCGAGAATCGCAGGGATCGCACGCGCGAGTTGCTCCAACAGGTTGGTCTCAACGCCTACTTCGTCAACCGCTATCCGCATGAGTTCTCCGGTGGCCAGCGGCAACGCATCGGCATCGCCCGTGCCATCGCCGTCAATCCTCGGCTAGTGATCTGCGATGAGCCGGTATCGGCGCTCGATGTCTCGATTCAGGCACAGGTGCTGAATCTGTTGCGCGACCTGCAGCGTGAGTTCGGATTAACCTACGTTTTCATTGCCCACAATCTGGCCGTCGTCGCGCACATCTCCGACCGCATCGGCGTGATGTATCTGGGGAAGATGGTCGAGGTTGCGCCGACCGCCCAGATCACCAACGATCCCAAACATCCCTACACCAAGGCACTGCTCTCGGCCGTGCCGGTGCCGCAGCGGCACCTTCGCCGCGAACGCATCATTCTCAAAGGGGAGGTGCCAAGTCCGCTCAACCCACCCCCCGGCTGTCGTTTCCACACGCGCTGTCCGATCGCAAACGAACGCTGCTCGGAAGAGGAACCGAAATTGCGTGAAGTCGCCTCCGGCCAATGGGCCGCCTGTCACTACGCCTAGGTATGGAAATTGTCGAGAGCCTTGCCGATCTGCCCATCGACGTTGCCGAGGCAATGTATTCGCCGGACTTCGTCGAACTGGCGACGCTGAGCGCCGGCGGCACACCGGTCGTCTTGCCGATGTCGTTCACGCTGGACATCGGCGCGAACGCCGTCCGGTTCAGCAGCCCCGTGAATGCCGGCCGGATCGCCAACCTGATCCGCGATCCGCGCTGCTGTGTCTCGTTCACGCGCGTCACCGCCGGCTATCCGCCGGTGGTCCTCGAGGGAGTTGCCACGTTGGGCGACGTTGCCGAGGGCGTGCGTCGCGGTCCGGCACGCCGGTTCACGGTGACGCCGCAGCGCTTGCGCGTGTTCGACGAGTCGTTACCGCTCTGGGAATTCCCCTCGATCACTATCACTTCCCCCACACGTGAGGCGAATGCCAGGACCCGGCGATCGAGTGGCCTGCCGCCGACACGGGACGACCTGGACGCCATCACCCGCTTCGAAACAACCGTGATCGGGTTGCGCGAAGGCGGCGGATGGCCGCTGACGGTTCCGGCCGAGATCGTCCGCGATGGCGATGCTCTCGTCATCGAACTGCCCGCCGCCATCGCCGAGCTCGTCGCCGAGGGACCGGCAACAGTGCTCGGCCACACATGGACGAAGGACGGCCCGCGGTATCTCGCCCTCACGTGTCGCGCATCTCGTGATCGATCCGCGATACGATGTCTTCCGATCCGGGCGCTGCGGCGCCCATAGCCGGAGGACCGGCGTGACCTACCAGCCATCCGACCGCAACGATTTTCTCCAACAACCCCGCACGGCCGTGATCGCCACATCATCCCGCGATGGCCGGATTCATGCGGTCCCTGTCTGGTTCATGTGGGATGGGCGGTCATTTCGTATCATCACCGAGCGCGGCAGCGTCAAGCACCGGAACGCCGCCCGCAACGGCCGTGCCAGCCTGTGTATCGATGAACGCGACGGTCCCTTTCGGTACATCACCGCTGAGGGGGCCGTGCAGGTTCAGGATGCAGTCACCTATGACGAACGTCTCGCCCTCCACACCCACTATCGCGGCGCCGACGCCGCCAAACCGATCGTCGATCGCGGCGGTCATGAAAATATGGTCATGCTCGTGCTCACCCCAGAGCGATGGCTACCGTGACAAGGGGCAATCGGGAGCCGGCAATCGGCAATGGTGAGCACGGACCCCATTGCCGATTGCCGGCTCCCGATTGCCGGCGACAGAAAGGAGCCTCCCATGCCTTTTGTTCATACCGGCGGTATTGACCTCTACTACGAGTCGCACGGGAGCGGGCCGGCGATCGTGTTCGCGCATGGTGCCGGCGGCAACCATCTCTCCTGGTGGCATCAAGTACCGCACTTCCGCGATCGGTTCACCTGCGTCACCTTCGATCACCGCGGCTTTGGTCAATCGCTCGACAGCCGGCCACCCGAGGAGCGCCCTCGCTTTGACGAAGATCTTGCCGCGTTGATCGATCACCTGGAATTGGAGGATGTGCGGCTGGTGGCCCAGTCGATGGGTGGCTGGACCTGTCTAGGGTACACGGCGACGCATCCCGACCGGGTTCGAGCGCTGGTAATGGCCGATACGATCGGCGGGTTGACCTCTCCGGAATTGCAGGCAGTCCGACAAGCGGCACGGGATCGTCTGGGTGGCCAGACACTTGAATCCGGGGCGTACAGCGAGGGCTTCCGCCGGCGCGATCCAACCGCCGCATTTCTCTATGACAGCATCCGCGCGCTGAATCCGCCGCGCGAGGTCTCGCTCGGCTCCGGCGCGCCGATGGGGCGGCTTCCCGTGTCGGCCGACCAGGCGGCCGCGCTCGCGGTTCCCGTGCTCTTCGTCGAGGGTGAGGACGATGTCCTGATTCCGCCAGAGGTGGTGCAGGTCGCGCAGGGCATGATCCCGGGCGCGCGGTTGGCGATGGTTTCTGATTCGGGCCACTCCGTCTACTTCGAACGTCCGGCTGAGTTCAACGCGCTCGTCGATGCCTTCCTCTCTGAAATCGCGGCGACGGTTGGTGCTTCCGCATGAGCCTCACGCACTGCGGCATGTGCGGGATACCACTGGTCGCGGATTCCGATGAGCACCTCCATCCTCGGCTCCGTTGCCCGGCGTGCGCCTGGTCGTGGTATGACCCGCCGGTGCCGGTGACACTCGTTTTGGTGACGACGGACGACGGTCAGGTGGTCTACACGCGCAAGCGCACATTCGTGCCGGGACGTTGGTCGGTGGTCTCGGGATTCATCCCCCGCGGCGAGCGGGCAGAGGACGCCGCCGTGCGCGAGGTCAAAGAGGAAACCGGGCTTGACGTCGAGATCGTTCAGTTCATGGGAACGCACGTCTACAGCGGCCGTCCCGACCAGATCGTGATCGCCTTTCATGCCCGCGTCACCGGCGGCACACCAGTCGCGCAGGATGACATCGACGAGCTGGAGATCGCCCCACCGGATCTGTCCCGACTGCGGCCGGGAAGCACGAGTCACTGGCTCGTTGCCTCCCTGCTTTGACCCAACGAGAAGCACCTCCGCCAAGGCGCCAAGATACCAAGTTTCCTATTTTCTTAGTGTCTTGGTGACTTGGTGACTTGGTGGTGACAGTCCTCCGCTCGTTTAGCTGGTGAGCACCTGGCGGGTCAGCTGGGCATGGCCGACGTGCTCGCGGAGGTGCTCGATGGCGTGGAACAGCGAGTAGGCACGGGTCTGTGATTCGCCGGGCGCCGCATCATCCATGGCAACGCGCTCGTCCAACCGGTCGATCGGAATCGCCGCGATCAGCTTTCGGCAGTCTTCTTCCATTGCGTCGACGATCCCGATTAAGGCACCGCTGGGGGACGGCTCGTTCCCGAAGGCGGCGGGACGCACAACCGCGCGGTACTGCGTGCGTTCGCCGCGGCCGGTAGCAGCACAGGTGAGCAGAAAGTGGGTGGCCGACGCCGTGTGCCGGATCAGCGTGCCAATCGAGCTGGTCTCCGGTGCAGGCTCGCGGGTGAGTGCCGCTTCGTCCAATCCGTTCAGCGTCACCCGTAGATCCGCGCAACACTGATCGAGAATCTCCCGCGCCGCCGCCTTGATCGCCTCCATCCACGTTCCTCCAGCCAGAATTCAAGACTATTGAATCGCAAGGGCGAAGCTCAGCGCAAAACGTCCGCGCCGGTGCAACGCCTGGCCACATTGATGCCGCCGCAATTCCAACAGCCACCCCTGGGAGCGCGGGCTTCTAGCCCGCACCCTGTGCGTGCCGGTAGAGGACGCCGGCGGCCTGGAAGCCCCCATTCCCAGGGTCCGCGCGTACACAAGCGGGACGAGGGCTATTGGTCGCGAACCCCGCCGGGGACCTGGGTGGGCGCCTGGCTCTGACGCAGGCGTTGTTGCTCCTCGATCAGTTCGAGGATGCGTAGCGCTTCCTCGACGGTGGGGCTGCGCTCGAACTCGCCGGTCACCTCGCGGAGCGCGCGATCGATCTCTTGCTGCGAAGGTTGACCGGTTTGCTGACCGGGCTGGCCGCCGGGCTGTTGTTGGCCCTGTTGTTGCCCCTGCTGTTGACCTTGCTGCTGTCCCTGTTGTTGCCCCTGCTGTTGACCTTGCTGCTGTCCCTGTTGCTGCCCTTGCTGTTGACCCGGCTGCTGGCCTTGCTGATCTCCTGGTTGCTGCTGTTCCGATTGGTCGCCGTCTTGCTGCTGCTCTTGTTCCTGCTGTTGTTGCTGTTCGTCCAGCCGTCGCTGCACGACCTCGAGATTGAACTTCGCGTCCATGTCACTCGGAAGCAACTTGAGGGCGTTCTTGTACGCGTCGCGTGCTTCGCGCAACTTCTCCAGGCGGACGTAATGATTGCCGAGTGCATAATAGGCACGGAACCGCACGTCATCGGGACCGTTGGTCGCCGCCCGCTGCGACTCCGGCACGGCGCGCTCAAACTGACCGAGACGATGTAAGGTGTTGCCGCCGTTGTAGATGTAGGCAGCATCGTCCGGCGATTCCACCTGCGCCCGCCGGTAGAGATCGAGCGCCCCCTGATAGTCGCCGGCGTCGTATGCCTCATTGCCCTCGCGATTGAGCCGGCGCGCCTCATCTTCGACCTGGCATGCGGTCGAAAGCGTACACGCGATCAGCAGGACGACCGCCGCTCGTGCGATCCGGCCCGCCCGCGTGAATCGACGGATTCCGATCATGCCGCCTTGCTCCGTTCCTGCCGAAAGGACGTGACGGA
Source organism: Dehalococcoidia bacterium (assembly GCA_050184225.1). Taxonomy (GTDB): domain Bacteria; phylum Chloroflexota; class Dehalococcoidia; order CAUJGQ01; family CAUJGQ01; genus JBFXAN01. The sequence continues at coordinate 12,478 of JBFXAN010000035.1, forward strand.
ACGCCGCCGGCGCTCCGGGATCAGCGTCTCGATCAGGATCAATCCGAGACCGGCGGCAAGGAACCAGGGAAACCGCTCGACCGGGACCGACCCTTCCTGACTCTCGAATCGCGTTCGCTCCAGGGCGACGATCTCTTGCGTGATCTGCGACATCACATCCGTGCCGTTGCCGTTGACAAATCGACCGCCCCCGGCCGAGGCAATCGCCCGCATCAGCGTCTCGTTTGCCCGGCTCACCGCCTGCTGGCCAGACTCTGGATCGATCCGCGGCCGTACCTGTCCCGTGCGTTGGTCGGTCGTCGTCAGCGGGCTGCCCTCCTCCGTGCCCAGGCCCACCGTGTAGAGATGGATGTTGCGATCGCGCACGGCGCGCACGGCTTCGACCGCCCCGTCACCCAGATCTTCGCCGTCACCGATCAGGACGATCACCGTGCTCCGTGCCGACTCCTCCTCGCTAAAGGACTCCGCGGCTACGTTGAGCGCGTCCGCCATGCCTGTGCCCGGCCGGAGATTGCCCTCACGGATGGCCGTCGTCCCGACCAGCGCCCGCGCTGCCTCGACGTCCGTCGTCAGCGGGAATCGGACGATGGCATTGCCGGCGAAGACAACCAGCCCGACCCGATCTCCTTGAAGCCCGTCGATCAGTTGGTTGACCAGAACCTTCGCGTGTTCGAACCGGTTTGGTTCGATGTCGGTGGCGAGCATGCTCGCCGAAACATCGAGGGCGACCATCACGTCGGCGCCCTCGCGCGGCAGCAAGACCGAACGCGATCCGATCTGCGGCCGCGCCGCCGCCAGCACGAGCAACGACAGTCCCGTGAGCAGCAATCCCGCCTTCAGCGCGCGGGCGACACCGCTGGCCCGTGCCGGCCCGTTGTGGCCGACCAGCCGGCGAACCGACGCCCGGCGCCAGGCCGTCAGCCAGAGCAGGAGAGCAGCGATCACCGGCACCACCAACAGCAGCAGCAGCAGCCACGGACGGGCGAACGTAACGCCGGCGAAGCCAAATGCGACGGTCACGGCGCTCTCCTCAGCCAGGTGACATCGAGCAGGACACCGAGCAGCAGCAATCCGATTCCGGGAATCAGCAACCAGTTCGCCAGTTCGTTGTACTGCAGGAGCCGCTCCCGCTCGAATCGGGTCTTTTCCAGATTGGCGACGTTGTCGTAGATATCCCGCAGGCTTTCGGCGTCGGTGGCACGAGCGTAGGCACCGCCGGTCCGTTCGGAGTATTCGCGCATCTGCTGCTCGTCGAGCGTCGCCTCCGGCCGGGCGTTGGCCGTGACCATCCCGATCGTGTACAGCCGGATGTTGAGCGTCTCCGCGATCGCGGCCGCCTGCGCCGGTGGGACCCGCGGTTCATTGTTCTGGCCATCGGTGGCGAGGATGACGATGCGCGACTTGCTCCGGCTGTTGCGCAGCAGGTTGACGCTGTCGGCGATGCCAAGCCCGATCGCCGTGCCGTCCTGAAGGTTTTCGTTCTGCTTCTCCACTTCATCGATCATTTGCGACAAGGCCCGGTAGTCCAGCGTCAACGGCGCCATCGTCCGTTGCTCGCTGCGAAAGACGACCAGACCGATCCGGTCATTTTCGCGGCCGTCGATGAAGTCCTTCAGCGCCGTCTTGGCCGCCTCCAGTTTCGTGCGGGCGTTGAGCCCCGCTTCATTCATCGAACCGGAGATATCGAAGGCGAGGACAATGTCGATCCCCTGTGTCTCGACCGTCGCATCTGCCTTGACCGTCTGCGGCCGTGCGAGCGCCAGGATCAGGAGGGCGAAACCGAGCAGGCGCAACGGCATCAACAGCTGCCGCCAACGCGCGCGGCCGGCCGGCGCAATCCGGATCAACGGTCCGATCGTGGAGAGCACCGCGCCGCCGCGCAGACGTTCCGGCCGCATCCGGATCAGGACGAGCGCCAGGAGGGGTAGCGCCACCAGGCCAAGGAGCACCCACGGATACGCGAACTCGATATCGGTGTCGAACACGCTCAACCCCTGCTCGTTCCTCCGCCACCCACGCGACACGGACCAACCACAGTCGTTCCTCTCCGGCGATCAATCGCCGGCAGCGGTCATGCCGTTGCCGCCGCGACCGCTGCCGGCTGCTCGATCGCTGGATCTGCGGCATCGACGATCTGATAGGCCATCTCCAGATTCTGCTCGCAGCGGGCGCGGGCCGGAACATACTGGGCAAAGTTGACCGCGTCTGACTCGGTCAACAGGCCGCCGACGAGCCGCGCCTGCCATCGATCGACGCCAAGGTCGGTCATGCTCCGCTTCAGCTCGGTCGTCGTCATCGCGAAGGCGGGGAAGTGATATTTGACGGTCAGGTACCGGCGAATGCATGCCGCCAACAGCGCGTGAAACTGCTTGATATCGCCTCGCTCGAGCAAACCCAGCCGCGAAATTCGCTCCAGCTCTGTCCGCGCGGCGATCTCCGGCGAAGGCGGTGGCGCCGGCAGCGGCAGAACCTCCCCCCGCGGGCGTCGCAGCCAGCGAATGAGCAGCAGGATCGCCGCCAGGGTCAGCGCGACCGCCGCGACGGCCAGCGCCACACGGCGGGTGGAGAGGCCGCTCACCACCGGATAGCTGATCTGCGGCTTCAGGTCGCGCACATCGGTGGGGTTCTCGCCTGGAGGGATGACGCTCTCGACGTTGACGGGGAGCGGCGCCGTCGTCGCGGTGCTGTTACTCCCGTCGGCAAGCTGCACGAGCATCGACAGGGCCGGCAACTCGACCGTTCCCGTGCGAAACGCTGCGACCTCATAGGTGGCGGTCACCTGCCGCCGTCCGTCCGGTAGGATGATGTCGTGAGGCAATCCGACGACCAGCAGTTCGAGGTCGCCGAACTGCGATTCGAGCGTGGTCAGATCCGCCTGCGCAGATTCCGGCAGCGTCAGCGTGACGGATACGGTGATCCGATCGCCGACCGTGACGACATTGCGGTCGAGCGTGGCTTCCATCGTCACCGGCGACTGGGCTGAGACGAGCGATGTCCAGGCCAGCACCACGAGCAGCACGCCCGCGGCGGCGAGAAGCATGCGTCGGATGCCGGCTCTCGTCATGCAATGCGCCTTCCGGTGCGGGATCGTCCGCGCGGTCCCGCCATACCTTTGGCTGCCAATCGCGCCCGCCGTGTGAAGTACGCAAGCAGCGGCCCAACGTATGGCTCCGCGGTCGAAACCTCGATCTGGTCGATCTGGCCCTGACGCAGCGCGATTCTGGCGGCCTCCCGCGTCGCTGCCGCCCGCGCGGCGTACTGCGCCCGCAGCCTTCGATCGCCGGTGTCCACGAGCACGGCTTCTCCCGTCTCGGCATCCTCGACTTCGATCAGGCCAAGGTTGGGCAGTTCCGTTTCACGTGGATCGGTTGCCGTCACCGCGATCATCTCATGCCGCCGTCCGGCGACGCGGAGCGTTCGTTCGAAGCCGCTGTCCTGAAAGTCGCTGAGCAGGAAAATGATGCTACGACGGTGGAGCAGGTGGGTCACATACTCGACGGCCTGGTTGATGTTCGTGCCGCGGCCCTCCGGTTCGCGATACAGCAGCTCGCGCACGATCCGGAGCGCGTGCCGCAACCCCTTCTTCGCGGGGATCACCGCTTCGATCCGGTCGGTGAAACAGACCAAACCGATCTTATCGTTATGTCGAACCGCCGAGAGGGCCAGCACCGCCGCGATCTCGGCCACAACATCCCGTTTTGTCTGACCGGAACTGCCAAACGCCTGCGACGGCGAGATATCGACGGCCAGCATCAGGGTTAATTCGCGTTCTTCGACGAAGCGCTTGACGAAGGTGTCACCCATCCGTGCCGTCACATTCCAGTCGATCGAGCGTACCTCGTCGCCGGTTTGATACTCGCGGACGTCGGCGAACTCCATCCCTCGTCCGCGGAAGATCGAGTGGTACTGTCCCGCGAACATGTGCGTGACCAACCGTCGCGATCGGATCTCGATCTGGCGCACGCGGCGCAGCAACTCCGCCGGAATCGGCGGGGCCGCGTTCGCTGTCGGCGAAGCCTGGGCAGAGGGCTGAGCGGTCATAAAGCTACCGTTGTCGATCACGTGGGCCATGCAGCGACGCGGTGGGCCGCCGATCAGGGTACGTCGACGCCTTCGAGCACGCGGGCAACGATCTGATCGGGCGTCAACTCCTCTGCCTCGGCCTCGTAGGTGAGGATGACCCGGTGACGCAGGACATCGGCGGCGACGGCCTTCACGTCTTCCGGTGTGACATACCCGCGACCGTCAAGAAATGCGTGTGCCTGCGCCGTCTGTGCCAGGTAGATTGAGGCGCGCGGCGATGCGCCGAAGGCGATCAGGGAAGCAAGCTGCGGCATCTTGAACTGCCCCGGATCGCGGGTCGACCGCACGATCTGCAGGATGTAGTCCTTGAGCGGGTCTTCGATGTGCACCACGCGCATCGCGCGACGGGCCGCGAGCAGTGCCTCCGCCGTGACCACGCGCTGCACGTCGACCACCTCGCCGGCGATGCCGCGCTCCAAGACGACGCGCTCCTCAAGCCGGTTTGGATAGGTGACCACGGCCTTCATCAAGAACCGATCGAGCTGCGCCTCCGGCAACGGGTAGGTGCCCTCCTGCTCGATCGGGTTCTGCGTGGCGAGGACGAGAAACGGTTCCGGCAGCGGGTACGTGTGTCCGCCGATGCTGCACTGCCGCTCCTGCATTGCTTCAAGCAACGCCGATTGCACCTTCGCCGGCGCGCGGTTGACCTCGTCGGCCAGCACGATATTGCCGAAGATCGGACCGAGCGCCGTGCTGAACTCACCCGTCGCCTGGTTATAGATGCGGGTGCCGATCAGGTCAGCCGGCAGGAGGTCAGGCGTGAATTGCACGCGCACGAAGTGCAGATGGAGCGCGTCGGCGAGCGTCTTGACGGTCAGTGTCTTGGCCAGTCCGGGCACACCTTCGACCAGCACGTGCCCGTTGCAGAGCAACGCGATCAGCAGCCGGTTGATCAGGTACTCCTGACCAACGATCACCTTGGCGACTTCGCTGCGAACCGCGCCGACAAAGTGCGACTGCTCCCGCACCTGCTCGTTGATTCGGGTGATGTCTTGCACCAATGGAACCTCTCCCCTACCCCTCCACGCCGCCCGGTCCAGAAACCGTTATAACTAGTCTACGCGGCCACAGTTGGCGTGGCAAAAGCCGGACCGCCGTTCAAGGCTACCTCGATGGTACGCGCCGCCGGAGTCAGTGGTTTCCACAGGAATCGCCGGTTCCTCGTGTCGCTTGTCGCGACGGGCCGCAGGCAGAGACAATCGGGTACACGACAAACGACCAACCCGAGAGGGACGCACCATGACCATTTCCCACAGTGCCGTGCCCGCCCAAGCGCATCGGATCACCCGGGTGCGGGCCGCCCTTGACGAGCACAAGCTCGACGCCCTGCTTGTCACCGACCAGCACAGCCGGCGCTACCTCTCGGGATTCACCGGCTCCGCCGGGATGCTGCTGATCGGCCGGTTCGAGTCGCTGATCGCGGCGGATTTCCGCTATTGGGATCAGGCGCGGCAGCAGGCGACAGGGCATGATCTCTTCAAGACCGTGGGACCGCTGGCCGATTGGTTCGGCGACTTCGTGCGTCCGTTCGGCGGCAGACGGATCGGCTTCGAATCGGCGAGCCTCTCCTATGACCTCTTCCGCCAGATGCGAGAGCTGATCGGCAACCTGCCGCCGGGTGACCGCTCGGAGCTCGTCCCCACGGTTGGCCTCGTCGAGGAGATGCGATCGATTAAGGATGCCGGCGAGATCGTCGCGCTCGAGCGGGCGATCGCGCTGGGTGACGCCGCGCTGGCGTCCGTCGCCGGGCGGATCGAGCCGGGTTGGACCGAACAGCAGGTCGCATGGGAGATCGAGCAATACGTCCGCACCCATGGCGGCGATGGCATGTCGTTTCCGACGATCGTCGCCGGCGGCCCTTGGGGCGCGATGCCCCACGCCCGCGCCCGCGATGTCGTCCTCGAGGAAGGACACGGCGTCGTGATCGACATGGGCGTCCTGCTCGACGGCTATTGTTCGGACATGACCCGCACGATCTATCTCGGAGAGCCGGATCCGAAGTTCAAATCGATCTACGATATCGTCCTCACCGCCCAATTCACCGCTGAAGAGTTGATCGAGGAGGGGATGGAAGGCGAAGCCGCGCACCGGCTGGCGCACCTGGTCATCGAGGAGGCGGGATACGGTGAGCAGTTCGGTCACGGTCTCGGTCACGGCATCGGCCTGCAGGTGCACGAGGCGCCACGCGTCGCCCTGAAGTCGAAGGACGTGCTCAAGAACGGTATGGTCTTTTCGGTCGAGCCGGGCATCTATCTCGATGGCTGGGGCGGCGTTCGCATCGAGGATCTGGTCGTGCTGGAAAATGGGCGCTGCCGTGTGCTGACGGCAGCGCCCAAGCTGCGGGTCGCGGGCGGCTAGCCTGCCCGTTACTCAACCGGATCAGGCGTCGCGCTTCGTGAGCAGCGCGTAGGCAGCACCAAGGAAGAGTACGAGCCAAGCGACCGCGACGATCGCGGCGAGACCAGGCGCCATGTAGAGGGCCGATCCTGATTCGTTGAGCCTCGCGAGGTTGTCGGTCGCCGGTCCCGGCAAGAAGCGGATGATGTTCTCCTGCCACCAGGATGTGAGCACAGCACCGAAGATCGAGGGCGCGAAGATCAACGCAATGACGGTGGTGATGGCGCCTGCGGTATTGCGCAGGAGAAAGGCCAGCGCCGCGCCGATCAGGGGAAAGACCGGCGAGCCGATACCGATGCCGAAGAGAGTGCGAAGTGCCTCTTCATCGCCGAGGCTCGCCGTCGGAATCCCGCTCGATCCGAGGATCGCCTGCCCGACCAGAAACATGCCGATGGTGGTGATCGTGCCAACCACGAGGGCGATCGCGCCGATGATCAGCGCCTTGGCGGCCAGCACGCGCCCGCGTCGCGGCGTCGCCGTCAGCGTCGTGCGAATCATCCCGCTCGAATATTCAGACGAGACGGCAGTCACACCAAGCACGGACAAGATGATGCCGGAGAAAATCGCGCCGGAGAGCGAGGTAAGGATCGGGTCGAAGCTTGCCTGATCGCTGGGCTGCCAGTCGCTCCAGGTGGCGCCGATCACCGTCGTCACGAGTACCGTCATGCCCAGGCTGAGCAGCACCGTCAGACCAATCATGATGTAGGTCGAACGCACGGATGTGAACTTCGTCCACTCTGATGCCAGGGTTGATCCGAATCCGGCCCGCGCGACGGATGTGTCTACCCGCCTGGCCGTTGTTGTTGCAGTCGTCATATTAGTCGCTTCCTCCGCCGATCAAGGCGGGAACCCGCTCGTCGTCGTTCGACGCGGCCCCGCCGGCGTGATAGTCGACGCTGTCGCGCGTCAGTTCCATGAACGCCGCTTCCAGGCTGGCGCTCTGCGGCGACAGCTCATGCAGGGCAATGCCATGTTCGGCCGCAATGTCGCCGATGCGAGCCGCGTCGAGCTCGGTCACCACCAGTGCGCCGTTAGCGCCGTCGCTGACCGATGCGCCCGCTCCGGTGAGCAGCGGAACCAGCGTCGCCATCTGCGGCGAAACTACCCGCACGTGGCCGCCGGAACTCTTCTGGATGAACTCCCGCATGCTCATGTCGGCGATCAACCGGCCCCGGCCGATCACGAGCACATGCTCGGCCGTCTCCTCCATCTCGCTCATCAGATGGCTTGAGACAAAGATCGTGCGGCCTTCCCGGGCCAACCGCTTCATGAGATTGCGGATCCAGAGAATGCCTTCGGGGTCGAGGCCGTTGACCGGCTCGTCGAAGAGCAATGTCTCCGGGTCACCGAGCAGGGCGGCGGCAATGCCGAGCCGCTGATACATGCCCAGCGAGAAGCCGCCGACGCGCTTGCCGGCAACGTCGGTCAGGCCGACAATGTCGAGCACTTCGCCGACGCGGCCGCGGGGGATGCCCCCCGCCTGTGCGAGCCAGCGGAGGTGCTGCTCCGCCGAGCGACCGCCTTGCACCGCCTTTGCATCCAGCAATGCGCCGACCTCACGCATCGGCGCCGGCGCATCCTGGTAGGGTCGGCCGTTGACGGTGACATCGCCACCGCTCGGACGGTCGAGACCGAGGATCATCCGCATCGTCGTCGACTTGCCGGCACCGTTCGGTCCCAGGAAGCCGGTAACCACGCCCGGTGGAATGTCAAACGACAGGTTGTCCACGGCCACCGTATCGCCGAACCGCTTCGAAAGGCTTCGTACTTCAATCACGTATTGACTCCTTTATTCCCGCCACAGGCACCTGCCGGCCGCATCTCGGCGCAATCCCTTCGAGTCGCCCGGTCGAACATTGTGACTAACTCTCGCGCGCATAGCTCCAGGTCGAGGGCCGGGTTCGCGACCCATTGAATCAGCACACCATCGATCGCGCCGGCAACGGCGATCGCCATCACCCGTGGAGAGAACCCGCGAAATTCATCATCTCGCTGGCCGGCAACCAATATCTCCTCCACAAGGGCGATTCGCTGCTCTTCTTCCTTGGTATCGTCGTAATGCAACTTGCCTTCGGGCGTGCGAAAGTTCGAGAAAACTTCGACCAAGGCCCGCAGGTATGTCGGGTAGGCGCGCATGAAGGCGATCTCCGACTCAACATACGCGCGGAGTCTGCTCGCCGCGGTCGATTCCGGCTGCATCCGCGGCTCAATGAAGGCGCCGGCGGCAGCATAGACCTCGTTGACGATCTCACGGATCAGTTCGTCTTTTCCCGCGAAGTGATACGAGATCACGCCCTTGCTGATGCCGAGCCGGTCGGCGATCCGCGCCAGCGATGCCTGCGAGAACCCCACATCGGCAATCGTTTCAATCGCGGCCGCGATGATCTGCGCCCGCCGCGCGGCATCAATAAACGACCGCACCGCCTGACCAGTCGAGCTAACTCTTGTCCGCATGGTCAAATTATAGCACGACCGGACAGAAAAGTGAACCGATCGGCCCCACCGCCCGATGGTTCATCGTCTCTTTGCGATGAAGGGCGCGCGGTGCAGTACCATAGGAACAAGCTCAGATCAGCACGGAGACACGCATGATCAGCACCGGAGACCTACGCAAGGGCCTCGCCATTGAACTGGATGGTGTGCTCTATAACATCGTCGATTGGGAGCACATCAAGATGGGGCGCGGCAGCGCCCAGGTCCGGCTGAAGCTGAAGGATCTGCGCAAGGGTCACACGGTCGAGAAGACGTTCCAGGCCGGCGAGAAGTTCTCCCGCGCCCGCGTCGACCGTCATTCGATGCAGTTTCTCTACTCGGACGATGACTTCTTCCACTTTATGAACAACGAGACGTTCGACCAGATGGCGCTCTCACCCGATCAGGTCGGCGACGCCGCGCAATACCTGGTCGAGAACGGCAACGCCGATGTGCTCACCTATGGCGACGAGCCGATCGGCGTGGAGTTGCCGACCTCCGTGACCTTGACGATCACCCGCACCGATCCCGGTTTCAAGGGTGATACCGCCACCGGCGGCACCAAGCCGGCCACGCTCGAAACCGGCAAGGTGATCAACGTCCCCCTCTTTCTCAATGAGGGCGACAAGATCTCGGTCGATACCCGCAGCGGCGACTATCTCGGCCGCGCCTAGCGTCTTCCAGGTTCCTCGTTCCACGCGCGGGTTGCCCGACACGCTGGAACCCGGAACCTGAACCTGGAACCCTACCATGTTCGTGCTCCCCGTCAACCGCGTGTGCGCCCTCCTCCGCGAGTCGCTCGAAAGCGATCCTCGCTTCAATGACATCTATGTCTCCGGGGAGATCTCCAACTTCGTCCGTTCTTCGGCGGGGCATATCTACTTCACGCTGAAGGATGCGGCAGGACAGTTGCGGTGCGCCTTCTTTCGCCGAGCCAACGCCCGCACCGGGGCGTTACTCGAGAACGGCGCCCACGTCGTCGCACACGGCAGCATCTCCATCTATGAGCCGCGCGGCGAGCTGCAATGCATCGTTGATTTCGTCCACCAGGAAGGGATGGGTGTCCTCCACCTGGAGTTCGAACGGCTCAAGGAGAAGTTGCTCGAGGAGGGCCTTTTTGACGAGGAGCGCAAGCGGCCGCTGCCGGAGTATCCCCAGCGGATTGGTGTCGTCACCTCGCCCGATGGCGCCGTGTTTCACGATGTCTGTCATGTCCTCCGCCGGCGGTGGCCGCTCGCCGAGGTCGTGCTCGCGCCGACCCTGGTTCAGGGCGAGGGCGCCGGCGAAGGCGTTTGCGCGGCGATTCAGGATCTGAACCGCATTGCCGATATCGACGTGATCGTCCTGTGTCGCGGCGGCGGCTCGATGGAGGATCTCTGGACCTTCAACCTCGAACAGGTCGGACGCGCCATCTTCGCCAGCCGCATCCCGGTGATTTCGGCGATCGGGCACGAGACTGATTTCACCATTGCCGACTTCGTCGCGGACTTCCGCGCCGCGACACCTTCAGCCGCCGCCGAAATCGCCGTGCCGGATCGGATGGACATGGCGCTGCGTACCGGCGCGCTCGTCGAAGCGCTCGGTCAGGGTCTCCGCCGCCGGATCCAGGAGGCTCGTTGGGATCTCGATGGCGCGGCCGGCGCGTTGCATCGCGCCGCCCCGAACGTCGCCGTCGAGCGGGGGCGGGTCGCCGCGTCCGTTGGCGCGGCAACGGACGCGGTCCGCCGGTCGCTCGACCGGCGCCACGGCGACCTCGGCGAGCGGTATCTGCAACTCAACGCGCTCAGCCCGGTGAATACACTCGCTCGTGGCTATGCGCTCATCCGCCGTTCTGCCGACGGCCGTGCGGTCGCCTCTGCCGGCGATGCCGCCCCCGGCGACGGCATCGAGATCACGCTCGTCGATGGCGAGCTGCGTGCCGAAGTACTCGGTGCAGCGGAGCGTAATGGCCATCGATAGTCTGAGGTACAGCCCTGTGCAGCAACCCGAGAATTTTGAAAGCGTCTACAAGCAGCTGGAAGAAGTCGTTCGCCACCTGGACGAGGGTGGGCTGACGCTGGATGAGTCGATCGCACTCTATGAACAGGGCATGACGCTGGCCAAGCACTGCCAGACGCTGCTCGACCAGGCAGAGCTCCGCGTGATCCAGCTTCAAGACGTCTTTGCCGCTTCGATTGGCGGTGATACCGAACCCGACGACGATGAGGACGAGGCGTCCTCCTTCTGACGCAACAGATACGTGGCGCCCGCGGCCAGACCTCGCACACGGACGATCAGGTTCGGATACACCCCGGCATTGCCCGGCCATGCGATCAGCAGCACCGGCCGGCCGCTGCGGCTCGCGACATGCATCGCCGTCCGTCCATCGTCGTCGACATGCCAGAACGGCTGGAGCGCCGCGACCGTCTCGGCCTTGAACTGATACGGTCGCCGTTCCGGACCGGCACGGAAGATCAAGCCATCGAGATAGCGCCAGAGTCCGTTGTGCTCCAGCCAGCCGCGTGTGTGCCGGGCCGCAGGCAGGCCGCGTGCCGTGACGAGATACAACCGAAAGTGCGGTGAGAGCTGCTGGAGAAAGGCAGCCGCGCCGGACATCTGCCGGCGGCCGTAGTACCGGATCGGCTCCGTCTGCCACGCCAGCCGCTTGAACCGCCCCAGCGCCGGCACATCATCGGGTGCCAGTTCGGCGCCGCGGGACGTGAGGTTAAGCCCGAGCGGCGGCTCGCTCAGCACGCCGTCCAGGTCGACCGTGATCAGCGGCAGATTCGGATCGCCGTGCCTGCCACCGGAGAGAATGCGTGGCTCAGTGCTGGCCATGGCAGTAGTGTCTCCGGCCCGATGGTTTGAGTCGAGTCGCGGCTCCGTTGTGGGACAATGTGGCCGATTCCGTGATGGAGATGATGGCGATGACGCAGCCTCGCATTCGCGCCCAGGACCAATTTGGCCCGGTCGCCGACCTGTATGTACGTAGCAAGGGACACGCGGAGGGCGATGATCTGGAGCGCATCGTCGCCCTCTCCGGCGCTACCGCGGCCGATCGGGTGCTCGATATCGCCACCGGCGGCGGACACACGGCGCTGGCGATGGCGCGGGTGGCAGGGTCCGTCACCGCGACCGATCTCACGCCGGAGATGCTCGCGGCGGCGGAACGGTTCATCGGCGAGCACGGCGTCGACAACGTACGGTTTCAGCTTGCCGATGCGCAGGCGTTGGACTTTGTCGGCGCCTCGTTCGATATCACCACCTGCCGGATCGCACCGCATCACTTTCCTGATCCTGGTGCGTTCGTGCATGAAGCCTGGCGCGTGCTCCGGCCGGGCGGACGGTTTCTGCTGGAGGACAGCGTCGTCCCAGCCGGAGCGGTCGGAGATTATCTGAACGGAATCGAGATGGTGCGCGACCGCTCGCACATCCGGTCGCTGGCGGTGGATGCGTGGTGGACGCTGCTGATTGAGGCGGGATTTACCGTGCTGCGACTGGAGACGTTTCGCAAGCGTCACGAACTGACCGACTGGATGACCAGGACCGCAACGCCGCCCGAGGCACAGCAGGACGTTCGCCGCCGGTTCGTCGCCGCCGGCGATATCATTCGACGCGCCTACGCAATCGAATATGACGACGACGGTCGACCGCTCGCTTTCTGGGATCACAAGGCCCTGTTCTTGTGTGTGAAGTGAGCGGCTGGGGGAGTCGCGGCCGTCCGGCTATCGCGGGCGATAGTTACGGAAGCGATCGTCGGCGGGAATACGGACATCGGTGCCGAGGGTCACGGTGACGGTTGCCGGAGCGTCGAGCGCGCCGCCGGAGCCGCTCACCCGGTCGGGCGGCACCCCCAACCATTCGGCGATCCGCGTGGCAGTTTGCGATGCGTTCCCGGTGTAGTCGATCGTGGTTCTGTCCGACACGGTCTGCCGGCCCTGTGACAGCACACCCCCGGCCACGGAAGACGACGACGCGTCGGCCGGCAGGCCGGTTGAGAACCGCTCTGGTGGAAGCTGGAAGCGTTGTAGGTAGGCGATGGCGCGTTCACCTTGACCGCGCAGGCCGGTTGCGTTGATCACTTTGACCGTGGCGCCCTCGGATTGAAGCGCGCGATCATCGATCGCCGACCGGATGATCGCGCTCATCTCATCCCAGACAGGGATGAGCACGTCCTCGCCCCACGGTGTGATTACGGGCGTGACCGCCTGGTGTTCGGCGCCGGCGAGGGATACCGTCTTCACCTTGTCCATTCCGATCGATTTGGCGAGCAGCACCAATCCCGGTATCTTGAGCGCGCTGAGGTCGGTCTGCACAGCGTCGCGGAAGCGGTCGTAGAGTTTCGGCGCCCGCGTCAGCCAACCGGCCCGCAGCGCCTCGTCGGCGGCGGCGCGCATCACGGCCTGCTGTCGATCGATCCGGCCGAAGTCGTTCTGGTCGTCGCCGCGGAATCGTGCGTACGCCAGCGCGCCAACCGCATCCATATACTGCGTTCCGGCGGGGATCGTGAGCGTAAACGCATTGCCATCGCGGGGATTGAATCCTTCGACGTTGCGCATCTCCTCGGGAACGGTCACCCAGATGCCGCCCAGGGCGTCGATCACATCGGCGAACGCCACCCAGTCGATGATCGCGTAGTAGTCGATCGGCAGGTGAAAGTTGTACTCGATCGCCCGTTTCGCGAAGGCGGGACCACCGCCTTGATAGCTGTATTCCTCACCCAGCTTGTACGCCGTATTGATCCGGATCTCCCAGAATTCCCCTTCCTTCTCCGGACTCGGCACTTCGACGTACAGATCGCGAGGCAGCGACAGGGCACTCGCGGTCTTCGCAATCGGGTCGAGACTGAGGATATGGATGGAGTCGGTATTGGGTGGACCATCGACGGACGGGTCATGGTGCGGGCGGCGGTCGACACCGAGCAGGAGGATATTGATCCGCTTGGTGCCAATGCTTCCGTCCGCGGGTTCCGGGTCGAGGCCGGGCAGCACCCTGGCGACGGGCTTGGGGAGCGAAACATCAACCCCAGGCAGGACGACGTTATCGACGTGAACGACAACGGACGTGGCCGTATACAAACCGCCGGCCGTAAGTGAGATCAAGACGACCAGAAAGAGCGCGAGGCGGCGACCCAATCGCCGCCGGGGTGGCGCCGCGTGTTCGTCTACTGGTTGTTGCAACCCTCCGCCTCCGCACCCACGTCCCATCCACCGTATGAACGAGCCGTCGCCGCTGTCAATTCACATAGTGCGAGCGAAGTAGCAACACAGACCATGCGGCGCCGTAGCGATCGACGAAACCCCTCCCCCGGCCCCGCTCCGCGCGTCAGCGAGGGGAGGGGCCGGGGGAGGGGTCCGTGTTGTAGCATGGTCCCCAGGCCACACCAGGAGGCTAGGATGCCAGAGTCGATCCCTGCGCCACTGATTGTCGAGACGTTGAAGCAGACCTTCCGTGAGGCGAGAGACGCACTCCGCCAGGAGGCGCCCGGCTCACCGCCGGCCGATCGGCTGGGCACGATCCTCAGCGTGCCGGACACACATCAAAAGACGGTGCTGGCCGCGCTGGACCGCGAGCCGGCGATCCGGCTGATCACCTGTGCCACCGAGGACGAAGCGAACGCGATCGCGGCCGGTCTGCACATCGGCGGCGAGCCATGCCTACTGATGATCCAGCATGCCGGCCTGTACGCCTCGGTGAACACGCTGCGCGGTGTGGCGATCGATGGCCGCGTGCCGATCTTCTATCTGATCGGGCTTCTGAGCCGTGAGAAGGACCGGGATCCCAGCGAGTCGCGTTCCTCGATGGTCCGCTACTGCGAGCCACTGCTCGATACCTTTAGCGTGCCGCATGCGCGGCTCGAGGGACCAGACGACCTTCACTTCATTCCGGAATACTACAAGCTCAGCCGCGAGCGACGCGGTCCCGCGGCCGTACTCGTGGGCCTCGAGACGGCGTAAGTGCGAGTTTGACGTGGTGATGGAGGTTCGCGTGTCACCTCGATCGGCGCGAAGGATGACTATGCGACCGACGAAATGGATTGGAGCAGTGTGACGATGGCGATGAAACCGGAGGATGTCCTGCGTGCGATCGCGGAACATCGCGACGACGCGGTGGTTGTCCCGACGATGACGACCTCACCCGCGTGGCGCCAGATCGCGCCGAACGATCTGTCGGTCACCTGCGTCGGCTTCATGGGCGGCGCGTCGTCCCTGGGAGTCGGGATCGCGCTGGCACAACCGGAGCGGCGGGTGATCGTCCTCGATGGCGATGGATCGCTGTTGATGCAGCTCGGCTCGCTTGCGACGGTCGCGGGCGCCGCGCCGCCGAACTTCACGCACATTCTCTTCAAGAACGGCGTCTACCATACCTCTGGTAGCCAAGCGATCCCCGGCGGCGCCGGCATCGACTTCGCCGGCATGGCGAAAGCGGCGGGCTATCGTGCCACATTCACGTTCGATGACCTGGAGGAACTCCGGATCAGGCTGCCGTCGGTGCTGGCCGCGCACGGTCCGGTGTTTGTCGAACTGCATACCACCGAAGCAGACCAGACACCGATGTCGGCCCCGGGCGGCGCACCGTTCCATCAGCAGGTCGAGGCGTTGCGCGACAAGCTGATCGGAACCGAGCCGAACAGGTAGCCCGCGAACCGAACCGGTTCATCGTGTTGGGCAGCGTGTCGCCGCCTGGTCCATTATGACCACTGCATACTCCTTCGACGGCCGCCCGGCTCACCCGGATGGACCATGCCTACGATCTGTGCGACCGATAGCGTGATCGAGACACATTACACTGCACCCAGGGAGTACCACGTTAATGGATGCGATCAAGCTGCTCAAAGACGACCACACGAAGGTCAAGACACTGTTTCGGGATTTTGAGCAGGCAGGGGACCGCGCGTATCAGACGAAGCGACGCATTGCCGAGCAGGCGTTCACCGAGCTTGAAGTACACAGCACCATCGAAGAGGAGATCTTCTATCCGGCGGTGCGTGAGAAGGCCGATCGCGACGGCAAGGAGATCGTCGCCGAGGGCATCGAAGAGCATCATGTGGTCAAGACGCTGATCGAAGAGTTGAAGCAACTCGAGCCGCAGGATGAGCGGTTCGATGCCAAGTTCAAGGTGCTGACCGAAAACGTCGAGCATCACATCGAAGAAGAGGAATCGGAGATGCTGCCCGACGCGGAAGAGACGCTCGGGGATGCCATCGAGCGTCTAGGCGACGCGATGCTCCGGCGAAAAGAGGAACTTCTCAGCCGGATGAGCGCACCCGCGTAGGTTCCCGCATCGACCGATGCGGAACGAGGCTGGTCCGTCATCGATCGGACCAGCCCCGCACCCGGTAGCGGGCGATCCGCGTCAGTGCTCAACCGCGCGCGGGCGTTGCCGCCGTCGCGGGCGCGCGGTGTGCGAGCAGGCGGGCTAGGCCGCGCCGCCCGTCTTCCATCACCTGGTCATGATTCCAGCGGAATACCGGGCGAGCGATCGGCGCCAGCAGATTCATCCACCGGCTGGCGGTCTGCACATCCCAATAATACGTTACTCGTGTTCCACCGTCGTCCGGCGCAAGCCGCCACCGGCCGGTACCACGGAGTTCTCCCTCGGCGCGGCCGTCCAGCTCACGCGGCGGGACTATCCGCACGGTTGTCATCCGAAAGCGCAATCGATAGGGAAGCCGGGTGCGAAAGGCGAATTCAACCGCTTCCCCGATGCCGTTCGAATCGCCATGCGTGATCAGCCGCGCCTCGGCGATCGACGGCCACCAGTGCGGCCATTCCTTGTACCTCCGTATCGCATCCCATACCGGCTCGATCGGCGCATCGAAGCGCCACCTGGTCACGAACGAATAGTTGGCCATCGTCTGCTCCTTCGACACATACCGCGGCATCGACCCGCACGGTATCGATACGAGCAAGAATCCAGCGACGGATCACAGAATTGAAGAGGCAGAAGATATTCAATCCGGCGATGTCTGCAAAGGTGGATCGTGATGGCAACGAATTCATCGCCCGCCGACCTATTGGGGCCGGCGCGCCGGTTCTTTCCAGATCGTCTTAGGAACGGGAAACCGCGCGTTTCACACGATCAGGCGACTTCCATCACCCGGGAAACGGGGGCGTGCCTCCCGCGTCCATAACTCAGTTGGCCGGATGCGCCGCGGTGCGCCCGTTCGATGCTGGACCACGGAGGATACAGCGATAAGACGGAACGGGGTGCACATCGAACCATCGGATTGGAAGATCCGGGCGGTAGCCCGGATCCTGATGGCGGTCGGAATCCCGATCACCCTGGCCGCCGTGGCGTGCACAGCATACGAGTCCGCCGACGCGGCCGCCGATGCCCAGAGCGACGCGATCGTCCAAGCCGACAAAGGGCCGGTGCGGGGCACAATCGCCGACGACCATCGCACCTTCCAGGAAATCCCTCCCACCGGCATCCTTGCGTGACACTCGCGACGTGCCGCGCCGGCAGTGCGGGCTCGGGCATCAAGACCGCTGAGCCAGGCGAAGTTCAGCCGTCAATGGTAGGTCGACCAGCGTACCCCGCAGCAGCCGGGTTGAGAAGAAGAGGAGTTCGACATGCTCGACATCGCCCGTGTCTGGGTTCAGCCTGACTATTACATCGTCGCCGATTTCTTCGGATTCCTGCTCCTTGTACGGCGGCTTGGTGCTGATCGTCAGGATGTCTCCTTCGCGGTCGTACTCGAATCTCAGGCGTGCGTCCAATCGGCTATCCGGAGCGTTCGCAACGAGGTCAGTACTACCACCAGACCTTGCTATCTATCCAGCCCGTCCGCCGTTGTTCGCTGGTGTTCGCCGTAGATTCAATTTCTGTTCACGTCGCGACAATTTGTGCTTGATTGTTCGCTGTTGTGCGTCCAGGTTGGGGTATGGTCTGGGGTACAGGCTATGTCCGACGCTCATGCAGTGAGCGAACACCGGGCAGGATTCCACGCGTGGCGTTGAGGAACTTTCGGTCAGCCGTCCAGAGTTCACACCCGAGCCGCTCGGCGAGCGCGGCGTATTGTGCGTCGTAGGTCTGTTTCTGGTTGGCCTCGCGGGCGATCTGCATCGCTCGGCGTGCGTCAGCCGGCTCATCGCCGATAACTACGACCACTCCGAGGACGGAATCGAATGCTTCCTCAGCCTCGGCGACGCTGAACTTCCCATCGAGGTGGCGCTGGTGGAGCGTGTTGGCTACCTCGCAGGCAAACCAGGACGGTGCCACTGGCTGGAGGTCTGCATCGACCCACTCGGCGAGGAGGAGATCAGCGAAGCCGCTGTCCGGTTCGTTCAGGACCCATTTGAGAGCGAGACTGACATCAACAACAACCGCCGATGGGTTAGCGTTCGTCACGCGGCGCCCTCGTGGCGTTGTCAGGCCCGCCGTCCCGGAAGCGGCGGACGATGTCGGTCGAATCGTCAGTGAAGACGCGACCGCGCATGATGCGCTCGCGTGTCTGATTGAGTCGTTCGATCGTCTTCTTGGTGAGCTTGCGCTCGACGGGCTGGGTGTGGGGCTGGGGGATCTTCCTACTCATGGCTCTGCCACCTTCTCTTTGGCTACTTTTGCTCCTCGCCGTTGGTGTCCCGCCGCTGCTCTTTCATTGCTGCTCGACGTTCGGTCATATCAGCACGGATCTCGGCGGTACTCGTCTCACCCTTGCGCTCAGCGATAAACCGATCAAGGTCGTTCGCTTCGACGCGCCAACCGGCTCTCGTTCCGCCGATGCGATATCCCCGGAGTCTTCCATCGCGGAGCCAGTTCGTCACCGTTGCAGTGGAGACGCGTAAGCGCGCAGCAACCTCCCCCACTGTGAATGTCCGATCATCTGTCATTGCGACCACTCCGCTACCTCCATTTCAAGACAGCGTAGATCGCGCTGTCCGCATCGTCTAGAAGAACTGATCATACTCTATCACAGTGAAGAATGTTTTGTGTGAACAGTTGACATTAGCGAGAACAGATAATAAGATAGAAGACGAAAGGGAGGACACCGCCGGCAGCCCCGGCCACCCGCGCGAGACGTGAAGAAGCCCGCCCCGGTGTAGCAGACCGGAAGCGGGCAGAGCACCAGGAAAGGATCTCCCGATGCAGACCAATACTATCATCCGCTCGATCACCTGGACCGTCCCCTCCGCCACCGACGCCGGCACCACCTACACCGTCACTGCCCCGTCGCCCACCGGCATCTTGCGCTGCGCGTGCAAGGCGGCACAGTACAACCGCCCATGCTGGCACGTGAAGGCCGTCCACGCGGGCATGGCGGGCAAGCCCCGCGTTCGGGTCGTCGCCATACCCCTCGCCGCCTAAGCCCCCAGACAGCACGAGGCGCCGGGAGGCTGGACCCTCACCGGCGCCGGAGGAAAGGAACCGAGATGCGCACCAATCCCCACGCCCAGGCTACCACGGCCCCGACCGCGATCTGTGGTGAGTGCAACCACGATCCCCATCCCCGCACCGGCTGCGAGGCGTGCGGCGCCGACGGCCCCTGTCACGTCCTGCCCGCTGTCCGCCGCGCCCGCACGAGTGAGGCCGGCCGCGAGCTGGCCACCCTGCTGGACGTGTAGGGGGCTGGTGATGACCTGCCCACGCTGCACCACACCCACCCGCTTCTATGCGACCTTCGGGCCGAACCAATGCCGCCGCTGTCCCGTGTGCGGCACGTTCACCCAGGGGCCGCGCTAAGCCGGAGATCACCGCGTCTGGGTGGAGACGGTCGCGGTGATCTCGTTCACCTGAGGAAACTCCACCATGATTCCCGACGAACTCGACATCGAGGACATCAGCGACATCCGCCGGATCACCCGGCCCATGCTCCTGGCCGCGCTCACCCTGACGGAGACCAGCAACGACATCGCCGAGGCGGCGATCGACTGGAATGCCCACACTTGGGATCTGGGCATCCACGCGATGGGCGGTGTCTATCCGCATTCCTTCGAAGGCGTCGTGTTCACGCCCACGGAGTTGGATACCGTCGTCCGGCTGGCGCGGTACTTCGTCGCGCGGGAGCAACCAGCATGACCACGAACGACACCATCACCTGCCCGACCTGTCAGCAGGCATTGCCCAACTTCGCCGTCGAGAAGGCGTATGAGGCCGCGCTCGGCGAGCATTCCAAACTGGTCGAAGCACTGGCCGGCCGCATCACCAGCGACGAATGGTCGGAACTGGAACAAGCCGCCGGCGATGTGCATTGGGTGACGCTGCACGCCATCCGCGCCCGGCTCCTGCGGTTGCGGCCGGACCTCGCCGATCTGATCGAACTGGCGACCGGCGATCTCAATCATCGCTGGCAGGAGTGGGTGCAGTACGGCGAGCGCCGCTGAGGCGTTGTCCGTCATTCACCGTCATAATCAGGCGCCGGAGGCTCCACCCTCCGGCGCTCCGATCAACGGAGAGGGAGGACACGCATGAACGAATTGCTGGCACAGGAGGCGGATGCGCTCTTCGCCCGGATCGACGCGGATCAGACGTGGGATCACCGCTACCGCGCCGCACTGCATGATCGCGCCCGACGACTGTGGACGGAGGGCGTGATCCTCGATCTCAACGTGCTGCTGGTGCGATAGCCGCCGGAGGGGTCGAGCGGCATCGTCCCCTGGCGCCGCTCGACCGAGCCGGCGATCCAGTCTGGTGATTCGTCCAGGGCTGCCGTGTGGGAGACCGCCAGCGGCCTTTGCTTTGCACGATTCACTCAATGACGGATGGATCGCACGCCGCCGACCCTGCATCGTGGTTCCAGATTTGTGTGATCGAAAGGGGATACGGGTGACGACGATCGACGAGATCAAGGCACTGGCACGACACTTCCTCACGGCCCTCGATACCTATTGGCGGGTGCTCGGTGAGCCGGACAATGCGCCGGGTGCGGAGGAAGCGGCCACCCGTGCGCTTGACCAGGCGCGATGTCGCCTCGAGGCGGCCATCAAATAGGCCCACTCCGCCTCCTGCCATCCATCACAAGGCGCCTCTGTTCGAACCGGGCGGTCGCTCCTGGTGTGGTCGTGGTGATCTCCGCCAAAGCCACCGGATTACCCGGGCGACGCCTTCCGTCGCGTGCCGGCGCGCTCAGGCGCACGACGGGGCAGTGCTGCAAATGGTTCAGACGCGGCCGGATCAGCGATCTCGCCCGATCGCAGGAGCCAAACCGTCCGGTTGTTGGAGTCGCTGTTGAGGCGGCCGCCGTACCCTCTGCGTACTCCTTCTCGGGGTGGGGTGCTGGGCGGTGGTCCCCTCTCCAGCAGCACACCGGATGTGCAGGTACATCGCAGGTGGAGGCGGGGGAGGGGTTGCGACGGTTGATCGTCGATCGAAACAGGCCGCCGCCGAGCGTGGTACATCGCAGGTGGAGGCGGGGGAGGGGTTGCGACGGGGTTGGGTTGTTGCACCAACGCTACAATGCCGATTCCTGGGCCTGAGAGTGAAATCTGACGACGGTAGGCGCCAGGGGGTACCGTCCGTCACCGGCGTCGCCATCACGCGGTCCTTGGTAGACTGGCACGCATGGCCGCCATGCATGGCCCCCGCAAGTATGTGCGCCTGACCGACTACCTGGCGACGCTGACCGAGGATGCGGTGACGCTCACGCTTTCGGAGATTGAGCAGATCATCGGCGCGCCGCTGCCGGCCTCGGCGCGTGCGACCTCATTCTGGACCAACAGCCCGACCGGGGTGCTCACCGTACGGCCATGGCGGCGGGCGGGCTGCTGGGTGGTGCGCACGGAGTTGCGCAGTGTGACGCCGGCCGTGCACTTCGTGCGGATGGTCCCAGAGACGCCCGCCTCGTTCTTCGCCGGCTGAGAGCGCCTGCCAGCGCCGCCGCGGTGATCGTCCAATAACCGACGGGTAGGAATCAACCTTTGCAACATCAAGGTTGATTCCGCGCGCATCCGCGCGATCGCGTGAGCCGACCACCCGGTAACGATCGCGCTATATGCCGTATGGTTGAGTGAATTCTGACTGTCCAGCTCAGCGCGGCGGTGGGCGCCCATACGAGCCGATTGAAACGGCACGCGGCGGACGGTCTGGCGGGATCACCCGGTGGCGCGGCTAGTGGTGGGCGTCTGCGCTCGCTACCCACCATGTGCGGTCGGCGGTGCGGCCGTCACCGGCCCACGATACGCGCGACCTCAGCGAGCAGCGTCGGCAGGGTGAAGGGTTTGGTCAGATAGCCCTCGGCGCCGAGCCGCGCCGCCTTCTCCGCCGCCCGCCCATCGGCGGTCAGCACGACGATCGGGGTGGCATCGCGCCGCCCCTGACGCGTGAGCTCCGCGGCGAAGGCGTAGCCGTCCATCCGAGGCATGGTGATGTCCAGCAGAATCGCCGCTGGCTGGACGCCGTCCAGCTGCGTCAGCGCCTCCAGGCCGTCGCTGGCGACGACAACGGTATAGCCCTCGTCCTCGAGGATGCTGATCACCGTCAGCCGGATGAGGGGGTCGTCATCGACGACCAAGATCGTCGCACTCATACGGGTTCCGTGCTGGTCTGGGAGCTGTCGCCGGGGTCGGGTGCTGGCGCGGATCCACGCAGGGGCAGCCGCACGGTGATGGTCGTGCCCGCTCCCTCCGCGCTCATGGCCGTGATCGTGCCGCCATGGAGCTCGACAATGTGCCGTGCCCCGGCCAGGCCGAGTCCGGCGCCCCCCACCCGCCCGGTGACGTTCGCGCCGCGGCGAAAGCGCTCGAAGATGAAGGGCAGGTCCGCCCTCGGGATGCCGATGCCCCGGTCGGTCACGGTTAGCTCCGCCCACGGCTCGGCCAGCCCGTGCAGCCGCTGGACGGCGACCGCCACCGGGCCGCCCTCCGGGCTATACTTGACGGCATTCGAGAGCAGGTTGGCTAGCACTCGCTCCAGCCGTCCCCGATCCCACATGCCGACGAGCGTCGGCACGGCCGCCACCACCTGGAGGTCATGCAGGGGCGTACTCGGCTGCTGCAGCTCCACGCTGACGTGGGCAAGGGCGACCAGGTCGACCGGCTCCTGCCGCAACTCCAGCGGCTGGCCCGCCTCCAACCGCGTGAGGTCGAGCAACTCCTCCACCATCGCCGTCATCGTGCCCGCCGCCCGGTCGATGGCGGCCGCCTGCTCCCGCAGCCGCGGGCCTTGGGGCGGCTCCAACCGCGCCAGCTGGCGGGCGAGCAGCTGCGCGAGACCGCGAATGCTGGTCAGGGGCGTGCGCAGGTCGTGCGACACCGAGCCGAGGAACTCGTCCCGGACGGCCAGCGCCCGCTGCGCCGCCGCCAGCGCCGCCTGCTCACGGGCGAGCAACGCCTCGCGTTCCGCCGCCGCCTGCTGCTGGGCGGTGATGTCGCGGGCGATCTTCGAGGCGCCGATGATCGTGCCCGCGCGATCGCGCACCGGCGAGATGGTGAGTGACACGTCCAGCCGCCGGCCGTCCTTCGTCACGCGCACGGTGTCGAAGTGCTCGACGCGCTCACCCGCCCGCAGCCGCGCGAGGATGTGGTCTTCTTCATGATGCCGTTCCGGGGGGATCAGGCGGAGAATCGATTGGCCGATCATCTCCTGGGCGGTGTAGCCAAACATCCGCTCGGCGCTGGCGTTCCAGCTGGTGATGATGCCATCAAGGGTCTTGCTGATAATCGCGTCGTGGGAGGAGGCGACGATCGCCGCCAGCCGCGCTTGGGCCTCATCGGCCCGCCGGCGCGCGGTGATCGCGTCCATGGCCGGGTCGGTGCCCGGGTCGTAGGCCGCGGCCGCCCGCACCGGGACGGCGGCCGCGTGACTATTCGAGGGAGGGTAGGCGGCGGTCAGCGCAACGCGCGCGAGGGCATCGCCAAGTACCCGCCACAGGCGGCCGGTCTCGACCAGGCGATAGACCGTCTTCGGATACACGGCCAGCCGCCGGGCGATCTGCGTGACCGTGAGCGAGGCCGGTGGCGGGGTGGTCAACGTCATGGCGCATGTGTCCGTAAACCGACTCCACCCCTCCGCCCGGGCGCGGCGCGGACGAACGGGGCATGAGAGTCCAGAAGAACGCGGGTAAGCCGCATCATACCGCGCTGGTGCACCGCCAGCCAAGGGGTTCCCATACTCCGCGATCCGGCTGACGCGCGCGGCGCAGCGTCGCCGATGCGGGCGGTGAACGCCGGACAGCGACCGGCGGTTCGTCCCACGACGGTGCGCCGCTCAGGTACATCGCGTGGGAAGCAAGACCGGCGTGCCTTTCGGCTGTACCACAGCCGTGTACGCGGCGACCGCCTGCATGATCATGTCCGCGGTGGCCGCCGACCAGATCACGGTCGTGCAGGTGGACACATCGCAACTGCCGCCAAAGGTAATGAAGCTGTCGGTCTGCACCGTTTGGCATTGGCAGAGCGCCTGGGTTGGATCGGCAGGATCGACCATGCAGACCACGTCGAGGCAGTTCGCCCAGGGCGACCCCGCCGGGCAGGTCATGAAGGTCGACTCAGGCGTGATGTTCTGGAGCGAGAACGCGGAGTAGAGGGTGGTCCCGGTCGGCGCCCGCTGCGTACACGACGTATTGCCGAAGGACGGGCCGTCCTCCACGACGCAGCGACAGACCGCGATCGTGGGATCGGTGGGCGACGGCTCGCACGGTGCCGAAGTACACAGCGCATAGCGTTGGAAGCACACCGACCCGGCCCCCGGAGCGGCCGGGGATTGCGCCGCCGTACCTCGCACTCCCCAGCGTGCGGCGACCAGCGGGAGGGTCGCCGCCAGCAGGCCGAGCAGGCCGCGACGGCTCTGCGTCGGGGTGGCGAGGCGGCGGGTGAGCCGGTCGAAGGTCTCGGGCGTCATACGCAACCCTTTCGGCGCGCAGCGCGGCAGGCCCCGGTCGCGTGACCGGCTGGCTCCCGCAGGCTGCGGGCACTGATCGTTGGCGGTTCGACCGCAGCCTATGCACTGGCGAGATGGCGGTCAAGGGCGAACCGGTCGGTGTGGTGAGATCGCCCTCCGTGAGGCGGCCCTCGCCGATCTTGCGGTCGCAGCGCCGGCAGCGGAGGGCGGCCAGGTGTGTCTCGGTCATCATCACGTCCCTTGTCATCCCGTTCAGAACCGCGACAGCCGATCCCAGATCGCCCGGCCGGGATCGGGCGCAGGGTTCATCGCCTCGCCATACTTCGCCGCGAGCCGTTCGCGGGCCGAGGCCGGCGCCTTCCGGATCTGCTGGTCACGGGCGGCGATGAGCCGCTCCGGCAGCGGCCGCCGCACGGGTTCTTGCCGGCCCCGCCCGCCGAGTTGCTCCACCGGTCCCGCATTGACGGTGTAGGCCCGCATCTTCGTCCGGTCCACCGGCGGCGCCATCGGCAGATAGATCATCGCCTGGGTCATCGCATCGACCTGATCGTCATACTTGCCTGCTGGAAACGCCGACGCTTCCTCAAGAAACTCATCGACCCACGACGCCAGGAACGGATGCGGCAGGTAGACGTTGCCGGCTTCCACATACCCCGCCGCCGCGTTCGCGCGTGCCTCCTTGCCGCCTTCGGGATTCACCGGGATGATCCCACCAACCACCGAGGTGAGCGTCGAGATCACCGCCGTCCCGTTCGCCTTGTCTTCGATCAACTTCCGCACGACGCGCGGCCAGCGGTTCGTCATCCGCCGCACGGCGACGAGGGTGTTCGGAAAGTCGTAGTGCCCCCGGTCCTGGTCCAGACAGAACCGATCCGCCCCCTTCTGCCCCCACACCTGGCCCACAACAAAGTCGCTCTCCTCCGTGTCCTTGAACGCCATGTCCCAGCTTTGCACCAGCCGGTCGAACGAATCCGGCAGCACCGCCGTCTGGCACTCGAACATGACGCCATTCGGCAAGCGGAAGGTCACGGGCGGCAGGTCCGCTTGATCCTTCGGCACCCAGAACCGCCACCATGCCCGCTTGAAGAGGGCACCCTCGGCCGGCGCCGGCCGTTGCTGCAACTGCCCCGCCGTCTTCATCGCGCCGAGGCGGACCTTGAGCTCGGCGACTTCCGCCGGCCCAAACCGCTCCGGCCAGAGCAACTCGCCCGGTTCGGTGCGCGGGTCGACCCAGCCGGTCGAGAGCCGTGACCGCTCCCCCTCGTATTCCATCGGTAGACAGAGATGGTCGTAACCGCCCTGCTCCAAGACATGGCCGGTGAGGTCTTCCTCATGCAACCGCTGCTGGACGATGATGCGGACCACGGTCTTGGGGTCGTTGCCGCGCGTGCTCATCGTCCCGTCCCACCACTCGTTGGTGGACTCGCGCACCAGTTCCGATTCCGCTTCCAATGCGTTGTTCGGGTCGTCGGTGATGATGTAGTCGCCGCCCTCGCCCGTGCCGATGCCGCCGACGCTCGTCGCAATCCGGTAGCCGGTTTGGTCGTTGTCGAACCGGATCTTCGCGTTCTGGTCGCCGGTGAGCTGGAACACGTCGCCCCAGCGGTCTTGATACCAGTCCGAGGCGAGCAGGCGCCGGCACTTGAGGCTATCCCGCATCGCGAGGCTCTGGCCGTAGGACGAATACAAGAACCGTTTCCAGGGTTGTGTCGTCCAGACCCAGCAGGGAAAGAACACCCCGACGAGCAGGCTCTTCATGAAGCGGGGCGGGATGTTGATGCAGAGGTTGCGGATCTCACCCCGTGCCGCTGCTTCGAGGTGCTCACAGATGGCGTCGAGATGCCAGCCGTCGACGAACGGCGTGTTCGGTTCGACGACGTGCCATGCCTGAAGCACGAAGTCTTTCAGCAACCGCTCAGCCAGCGCCTTCCGGATCGCCGGGTGGCTGCGTAAGAGCCTTCCGCGCGAGTCGGTCGAGGGTGCGGAGCTCGGCGGTGCTGAGGGCGCTGACGTCGATGTGGGCATGAGCGTGATTCACCTGGCCGCTGTGTTTGACCTCGGTGCGGTCGCGATAGACCTCTGGCCGCTTCGCCTTGAGCAAGAACATCAAGAGCGAGTCCGAATATTCGGTGATGACTTCCGTGCCGACCTGGATGCCCTGATGGTAGATAGCCTTCTCGCGGGTGACGCCATCGACGGCCCGGCGCCGCGCTTCCTGCTCCAGGATCTGCACGCCGTCTTCGAGGGCGACCGCCCACGCATCGGCGAAGTCGGGATCATGCTCGCGGGCGGCGTAGGCGGTCGCGCGGACGACGCCGCAGGCCCGTGCGGCATGGGTCGCCGTGTGGCCCTCGGCCAGCAATGTGAGGAACGCCGCCTTTTTCTGAGCGTCAAATGGTGTGTATTCCTTCCGCTTCGGGGTCGCTGCCATCATGCTGCCCCGACTGCACTTTGACTCAATATTCCTGCTCGGCACGCCGGCATGGCGTCCTCCTAGACAAAGGCCACTTCGGACCAGCCCGTATTGCCGGTGCCGGTCAGTTTGATGTACTTCTTGCCATTGGTCACGTCGAACGCCTCCACCCCGGGCGGCGCGGTGATCGCGCTCTCCGGTGTGGCCGTGACGCGCAGCACGTCGCCGGGGGCAAGGAAGCCCGGATTGTTCTGGACGCGGGTGTTTGGCCCGACCCAGGAAATCGCCGCCGTCTGAAAGTCCTTGAACGTGTTGGCTTCGATCACGTTGTGGTCGGCGCCCGCGCCTGACTCATAGACGCAGTAGCGCATGTTCAGGTCGGCGTCGTGGAACACGTTGCCGGTGACGGTGTTATAGGTCCGGTTGTCGATATGGAGGCCGCCGCTGATGGCGTAGGTCGTGTGGTCGGTGCCGTTGCGGACGAAGGTCGAGCCGACGACGTGGGAGACGTTACCCCCCAGATACACGCCCCACCGCCGCCCCTTCTCGAAGGTGCAACCGGCGGCATAGACGGCGGACGAAGATGCGACGTTGCGGAAGTTCTGCCAGAACTTGCAGCCGACCATCCGGCCCAGCGTGTTGGTACCGAGGTTGGCGCCGTCTGCGTCTGCTTCGGCCGATTCACCGTTCGCACCGACCGACAGGTCGCTCCAGTGCCAGTCGGAACAGTCAATCAACTGGATGCCGTGGCCGTCGTTCTCCCGACTCTCGACGCGGGTGAGCCAGTGTTGTCCGGCCTTCTCGACGTAGAGGCCAACGCCCGCGTTCCCAAAGATGACGACATCACGCAGCCGCCAGTAGCGCGGGCGATTGGTGCCGAGGCCATCGCCCGTTCCTTCCACGACCAATCCCTTGCCAGTGTAGTTGTCCTTGTTGCCGAACAGCGTCAGGTCGCGCAATTGCCAGCCATGCCCCAACTCCGGCGTCACCAGATCGCCGTTGAAGTTCTTGGAGAGGATCGTGCCCTTCGTGCTGCCATCCCACGGATAGAAACCGGTGCCGTCACCCTCGGTGATCACGTGTTGCCGGGGGATGAACGACTCACCGAGCATGAACGTCCCCGGCCCACCGCCAAGGATCATCCGCCCGCCGCCCGCCGTGCCGAGCAGGTTTTGCGTGTGCTGGAGCACGACCGAATCGAACGACTGGGTCAGCGCCGTCACCGCCGGAAACACTGCCTGCGCCGCCGCGAGCGAGGCGAAGCCGACATCGGTGAGGTCGCGGAGCGTGCCGGTGCCGAGGCTGCCGAGTGTGCCGTCGCCCACGCGCGCATAGGCGCGGGCGTTGGCGACCTGGCCGCCCTGGTCCTGGACGGGGAAGTTGAGCGTGTCGAGGCCGGATGTGAGCAACGCGGTGAAGATCGCGTTGATCCGCTCACCGTAGTTGCCGGTGTCGTCGGCGTCGCTCAGATCGGGTAGGGTGATCGCCATATGGTCCTCTAGAGCGGTGAGATATCGGTGAGGCCGGCCCGCTGCGCCAACAACCGACTCATCTGCTGGCGAAGGCGGTCCGGGTGGACTGCGGCGCAGGCGATCAACTCGATCAAGTTGAGTTGCTCGAAGCCCGAGATGGCCGAGGGATGAACGTAGCGGGCGCCGATCACCGCATTGCCGGTGAGCGTGTTCGGCGTGCCGGTGATCGTCGCGGTCCCAGCGGTTGCGCTGTTCGACCGCCACACGGTGAGACTCGTTCCGTCCCGCCGTCCCGCGAGCACGACGTAGGTGTCCAGGCTGGTGCCGGCCACGAGCGCTTGGGTGAAGCCACCCTCGGCAGTGTTCCAGACGTACCGCGACTGGCCGGTGCTGATGTTGAGGGCGACGTGCGCGCCGTCATCCTGGCTGTCTGACACCGCCTCCCATCCGACTGCGACCGCCGTGCCGTTCACCGTCCGCCGCGTCTTGCCGACGAGGTAGATCGTCAGCGGCGCCGGTGAATTGGCGAAGGTCCAGCGGTCATTCGTGCCGTCGAACTGCCATTCATTGCGACCGCCCGGACCCGCCTTTACCTGGAGCAGCGGTTGATTCGCCTCCGTTGCCTGACTCGGACTTGGCCCGCCCGCGATCCGGTTGCGCGGTGCTCCATCGGCGTTGCCGTCGCCCACCGTCGAATCGTCGGCGTTCAGCCAGAGAAAGACGCCGGGCAGCGTGTAGGGCGTCAGGCGTTTAATCAGCGCCGTCCCCGCGCCTCGCGCCCCCCACGGCCCCGGACTCCTGAGCAGCGATGTGTAGCGATTCATGCCTGCCCCCGTTCAAATCGGCCCCCGGCTCGATCAGTTGCGCCGCCATCTCGGCCGAGAGGCTGGAGAAGAACGAGGCCAGCATGGGGTTATCGCGGAGATAGGTTCGGCGAGTCGGGTTGTACGCTTTGCCCCCCGCCTTCACGACGCGCAAGGCCAGCATCTTGATCCGAGGGTCGGTGTCCTTGTCCAGAATCAGCGTCCGCTTGAGTGGTGCCCCCGTATAGGTCTGGAGATCCCGGGCGCGGGCCAACGCCGCATCGACGGCTCGCGCATCTTCCTGGGGGACGAAGCTCCGGTACTTGGGAATGTCGTACCAGCTGGACATGAGCCGCTGGGCGTGCAGGTAGCGGCGCTCGGTGTCGGTTGGTGCATCGTTGATCTGGCGTTGGAAGAGCTTCTCCCGCATCTCCGGGGAGAGCGACGCGAGGTATTCATCCCGCCGGCGGAAGTATTCGTCGCGGGCGGCACTGCTGTCGTCTTCCTGGCGGATGGCGTAGAGGCCATCGAGCGCCTTCCGCACCGGTCCCGCTTCGCGGTCGTTTCGGTACACCGCGTCGAAGGCGGCATCGACCCGCTGGGGATCATCTGAGCCGAACGCCATCATCTGCACCTGCCCCAGCCGCTCGCGATAGCGCGTCATCACGATCTGCCGGCGGCGGCGGTACTCATCACCGGTCACCCCCTCCTGCTCCAGTTGCGTGAGGGCGCGGTCTCGTGCCTCGCGCAAGACCTGCGATTCGCCCCGGTAGAGGTCGATCGCCGCCCGTCCCGTGGGCGTCTCGAACCGCTCGCCATAGATGCGGGTGCGGTCGTCGAGGTACTTCCTGACCGAGGGGTTGGCGCGATAGAAGGCCGACTTCTCGTCGTCGTCGAGGTTCAAGCCGGAGAACTGACGGAGGAGATCGGCATCGGCGCCGGAGGGCTGGACGCCTCGTGCTTGGAGTTCGGCACGGAGGGCGTGTGCCGCCTCCGTGGGGAGGCGATCACCGGGACGGACGTTGAGGCCGAGAAACCCCGTCACGACTTCGACGAGTTGATCGCGGGCGGAGGGCGCTGTGCCGGGGATGCG
This sequence comes from Dehalococcoidia bacterium, assembly GCA_050184225.1. GTDB lineage: Bacteria > Chloroflexota > Dehalococcoidia > CAUJGQ01 > CAUJGQ01 > JBFXAN01. The sequence goes on from JBFXAN010000035.1 coordinate 42,970, forward strand.
CTCGACCCGCTCGGTGAGCGGCTGCGCCACGATGGGCACATTCTCCCGCACGGCATAGGCCGCTGCCTGTCCCAGCCCGCCGATCCCCTCTTTCGTCATGATCGGGTTCCCGTAGAAGTCTTCGCCCGTGATCACCAAATCATTGAACAGCCTGATCGGCGTCGAGGCCCGGCCAAGGAAGTACTGTGTCAGCGCCGTCCGCCCTTCCTCCCGTCCGGCGGTCACAAACGAGCGGATCGCGTCGTACCAACTGGCATCGTCCTCACCAAGCGTCTCGTAGGCGGCTTCGCCACCGGCCACCGCCGGGCGCAACACCAGCCGGACCACCGGCATGATCGACTGGAACGGCGAGACGCGGGTGCCATCCTTCCCCCGGAAGGCGAGGAAGTCCCGGCCCTGTCTGGGATTGATCATGCTGTTCGGATGGGTCGGATCGAGCAACTCGCGCGGATCGTCGCCATTCACCCCGACGTTCCAGGCGAGCGGGAGCGCGACGGCGGTGAAGGCGGTCGTTGCCCAAAACCTACGGGCGATATCGCCCTGGGGACCGGGCCGCGCCACGGCGCCGAGGTTGGCGATCGTCCCCGCCGTCCAGCGGGGGGAGAGGAAGGAGCGCCGGAGGATCGCTTGCAGCGTCTTGCTCTGGGTTACTTCATCCACCGGCCGACCGATGAGGCCCTGGCGGACGAAGGTGCCGATCTGCTGCATCGCCTCGGCGTCGGAGAGATGGCGCAGTCCCCGGCTCTTGCGGAGGCCGGAATAGACCGCGTCGGCCGTCTCGATCGCCAGGATCGGCGTGAACCGGTTGAACTGCGCGTTTTCCAGTGCCCCGACCGTCTGTTTTAGCACCGGCGCCCGTTGGAACAGGTCGGTAAACTCCGGCTGGATCATGTCCTCGGGGACGGCGAGGCCGCGCCAGCGGGTGGCCTTGGCGCTGCTCAGGTACTCGCGGGCGTAGGCCGGATCGACGGCGCCCTTCAGCGCCCGGCCCGCCGCGGTGAGGCCGGCAAGCGGCTTCCCGGCTGAGGCGGTCATCAGCCACGCGGCCGGGGTGATCCGCATCGGCTGGCCGATGTCGAGCGAGAGCATCCCCTGTTGCGCCACATCGGCGGTCATCCCGGCGCCGCCGACGAGCGTGTCGATCAGCGTGCGTTTCTGCACCGCTGGCGGTACGGCCGGCGCCGTCTCCGCCACCGTGGCCGCCTGGGGCACGTCACCAACCGGAGCAGCGATCCGCGCCTGCGCCGGCTGGCGTGTCGGCGGGGGGTTGATGTCCTCAACGCCAGGGAGCGCAGCCGGCTCCGTGGTGCCACGACGCCCGAAGAGGCCGCCGACCAATGAGCGCAGGCCGCCGCTGCTCGCCTCGGTTGCGAGCGTCTGCTCAATCTGGTCCCGCAGGGCGTTCGCCTGCTGCCGCACGTCGGTCGCCCGCGCGACATCCCCGGCGACCTCGGCGGCGTGGGCCGCGTCGCGGAGCTCGTCAATCTGCCGCCACCTCTCACCCATGTCCTCGATGGCAAGGCCAATCGGCTTGCCCTGAGCAACCCGCCGGCCAAGACCGTACCCGGCGACACCGCCGCCGAGGGTGGCAAGGAGCCGCGTCCGGGGATCTTCACCTTCCGTTGCCTGATAGCCGCCGACCGCACCGGCGGCCGTGCCGAAGCCCTGGACGGCGAGTGCAGACGGACTGCCGGGGGAAGGTGTCTTGAGCGCGGCGAGTGAGTCACGGATTGCCGAGCGGGTGCGCGGTAGCGTGTCGGAGGTTTCCACAATGGTGGAAGCGCTGGCGGCGTCCGGCGTGCGGCGGACGAGGTTGGGACCGACGCCGCCACCGAGCAGGCCGAGGGTTTCACCGATGCGGGCGCCACGTTCGCCGCCGATCGCTTCGCCGATGTGCGCGCCGCCGAACTGGGCGGCGGCGGGTGCGGCGAGCTCGCGCAGGGCGGACCGTACGAGGGCGCGGGTGATCGGTTGTCCCGCTGCCTTGGCTTTCGCGAGCGTCCCGGCCACCGGGATCACGTTCGCGGGATCGACGGTCGCGTCGACAATCCGCTTGGCGAGGGTGTCGTCACGATCCCGCCAGGCGCGGCCAAGCGCGGCCACCTTATCGAACGGATTGCCGCCCTCGTAGCCGTGGGCGCGTTCCTTCGCCCGCAGTTCGCGGCGGAAGTCGCCCAAGCCCTCCGTTTCAAGGCCGATGGTGACGAACTCCTTCGCCGGGTCCAGCACATCGCGATACACGACATCGGAGGCCCGTTTCAGGTCTTTCAGCGACGAGCGCGGGCCGAGCGTGTCCTGTTCGGAGACGCGACGGGCGGCATCACCGAGCGCGCGGCGTGGGTTGCTGAGATAGTTCCGCGCGTCCCGGAGCACCTCGGTGAGCTGCTCGTCGGGGACCACTTCGCCGCCGAAGCGGCGGGCGCGGTCGAGGGCGTCGTCGATCTCGTCGGGAAGGAGATCGCCCGCGTTCTTCTTGAGTCGCTTGAGCCGATCCATAAACCCGGCCATGGTGTCAGTCTCCGAACCTTTCACGCTCGGCCCGCGCGTAGCGTTCGTAGTCCTGGGGCGTGAGGGTGTCCGCCGCCATCTTTTGCAGGAAGGTCCGCTGTTCCGTCCGGTAGTCGAGCGGCGCATCCGCCGGTGGCGCTTGCTGCGCCGGGGTGCGGGGTGCGGCTCGCTTCGCTGCGGCCGGCCGCGTGGTCTTTGCCGTCTGCTTGGCGGCGGCGGTCATGGCCCGATTGTGGCTCACGACGGCGAGTTTCACTTCACGCACGCTGGCGTCAGTCGGGAGGTCGGTGCCGTACTCGTCGTTCAACTGCTTGAGGTATGCCCGCCACTCAACGACGGTATTGGCGAACGCGGGATCGGTGGCGATGCGGTCGGCGAAGGCGTACCGATCATCACGCTGCAGCCGCTCCATCGCCTCGAAGTCGCGGAAGGCGGCATGCACCACGCTGGCGTCGAAGTCCGGGATCGGCTCGGCTTCCTCGGCAGCGTCCGCCGTCCGTTCGTCCTCGTCGTCCTCGACATCCTCAACGGCGGCAGCCCGGCCGGCGAAGTTCGGGCTGTAGATATCTGGTGTATCCCAACCCGCCAGCGGATCGCCGTCCTCCTCGATCTCGGTGATCTCGGCGTCGGTGATCTGGTTCGTCATCGCTGGAACTCCTGATGCAGAATCCGCGCGATCCGCTTGATGGCGCGGTCCCAGGCCACCGCCACCGGCGTGTCACGTTGGGCGGCACGCTGCCGGCCGCGCTCCTGATCCTGTAAGAACGCCTTCCTTCGCTCGAAATCGGCGTCGGCAGCCGCGCGCCGTTGCGCCGTGCGCTGCTCACGACGCTCGGTCGGCGTCAGGCGCGGGCCGCGCGGGCCGGGACGGGATGCCTCCGCCATCGTCTCCCGACGCGGCGTTGCAAGTT
>JBFXAN010000036.1:0-46378 GCA_050184225.1 Dehalococcoidia bacterium
CCTACGCGCGTAGGCGATGCTTTGATCTCGCCGAGCGGACCGCCATCGCCAGCGTTCCGGTCAGCACGGCCACCTGGTCTTTCGCGCGCCCTCGGCGGCATCGTACGCGCGGCATCCCGACTTAGTGTCGCTTACTCCCTACCCGCCGGGATGGGGTAGGGGTAAACGTCGCCGCGGTTAAGCGGCGAGGGCGTACTCGTTAGAGTTCGCGTTTATTTTTTGCCAGCAGTTTTACGGGGACACCGGCACCCCGGCGCGCAATCTCGGTACGTTGTCTCCTGTCGATTCCTGTCGTCCCCTCGGACCCTATCAGTATAGCACATTCCACTGGTCCGGCCGTTCTTGAAACACAAAGGGCGCCAAGGAGGCAAAGGTCACAGAGTTCTTTGATGTTTGTCCGCAAAGTTTACGCGTACTATACACAATTGAACTTTGTGCTCTTTGCCTCCTTGGCGCCCTTTGTGTTTCAAGAACGGTCAGCGCAGCACCCAGGATTCGAGGATGCGGCGGACGATCGGAGCGGCCTCGAGGGAGCCAGAGTTGCCGTCGTCGAGGACGACGATCGCGACGCCGCGCGCGTTGGTGCGGGGGGCATAGGAGACGAAGAGGGCGTGCGTCTGCTCGCCACGGTCTTCGGCGGAACCGGACTTGCCGGCGGCGTCGAGCCGGGAGCCGGCGAAGGCGTAGTTGGCGGTGCCGCGCGGGTCCTGGACGACCATCGTCGTGCCGCGCTTGATCACGTCGAGCGTCGCCGGCGAGACGGGCAGACGGCCGGTCTCCTTGGCGGTGAAGGACTCGATCACCGTGTTCGTGCCGGCCTCGCGCGTCTCTTTGACGAGCACCGGCGTACGCCGCACGCCGTTGGCGGCGATCGCGCTGTAGGCGTTGGCGATCTGGAGCGGCGTGGTGAGGAGGAAGCCCTGGCCAATGCTCATGTTGACGGTGTCACCGCTGAACCAGCCCTCGTTGACATTCTGCTGCTTCCACTCGGGTCCCGGGGCGACGCCGGCGGCGTCCTCCAGACCGTTGAGTCCGGTCTGGCTGCCGAAGCCGAAGCCCTTGGCGAACTCGGTGAGGATACGGGGGTCGATGCCGTCGATCTTGAGGCCGATATCATAGAAGACGGGGTTGCATGAGCGCATCAATCCCTCGGCGATCGTCAGCGGTCCCTCATTGACCGTGGTCCAGTTCCGCTTGGGTGTGTTCTGGCCGAGGCCGTACCAGACGGGCGTGCATTCGACGCGGCTGCTCGCGGTGTAGCCCGCCCGCTCCAGTCCCGCCGCCGCCGTGATGACCTTGAACGTCGAGCCAGGCGGGTAGGTTGCGGCAATGGCCCGGTTGAGCAGCGGCGTGCGCGGATCGCCGAGCAGCTGACCAGCGGCATCGGCGCTGATGCCGGTGACCCAGGCGTTCGGATCGAACGCGGGGTAGCTCGCCATCGCGACGACGGAGTTGTCACGCGGGTCGAGCAGGACGGCGCTGCCGACGCGCTCGCCGAGCGCGCCGACGAGCGCGAGCTGGGCGCTGACGTCGATCGTCGTGACAATGTCCTGTGCCGGCCGTCCCGGCCGCTTCGCCAGCTCCGCCACCAGCCCCCCTTCCGGTGTGATGATCGTCAGGCGCGCGCCGCGCTGTCCGGCAAGCTGCTCCTCCATTGACGCTTCAAGCCCCAACCCACCGACGAGATCACCCTGCTGATAGCCCTCGCCGCGAAGCTGCTGCAGCTGTTCGGCCGTGATTGGCGCGACGTAGCCGACGACGTGTGCCAGCGCCGCGCCGTGGGGATAGACGCGGCGGGGCGTGCGCTGGACGACGACGCCGGCGGTCCCCTCCAGTTCGCTCACCAGCTCCGGCGGTGCGTTGGGCGGCAGGGTCTTCAGCGGAATGAAGACATCGATCTGCGCCTGCGGATCATCGACCTTGGCGCGGATCTCCTGCTCGGGAATCTCAAGTTTCTGGGCGAGATACGCGATCAAGCCGTTCCGGTCCTGGACGATGCCGGGCACGTTGATCAGGTTCTTGGCCGTGCCGATCGTCGGCACCGAGCCGGTGACGGCGATCGGCGTGCCGTTGCGATCCAGGATCGCACCGCGCGACGGTGTATCGATCACCGTGCGGACGAGGTTGGCGCCTTTCAACTCCTTAAAGATCAGCGCCGGCGCCCACTCCACGCGCCAGTCATCACCTTCGAGGATCAGCGGCAAAACGTTGTCCTGCCGGATATCGCCCCAGAGCGATGTGGCATACGTGACGGTAAAGACGGCCTCGGCCCGATCGCCGCTCACCTGCGCCGAGCCGGCGGGCGCCGCCGCCACCGTCGTGATGCGGGCCTCGTCGGCGATGTCTTCATGTCGGCTGATGAAGCGCTCGCGGGCGATCGCCTGGCGAGAACCGGCGGAGAGCAGATCATACATCGTGTCGTACTGACCGCCGGACCAGAGCAAGAGGTACTGCCGGACGACATCGTCGGCGGTCGGCCGGGCCGGCGTCGCCTCCGGAAGTACGGCCACTTCGCTTTCGGGCTTCTGCCGCGAGCAGGCGACGATCAGAAACGAGGCAACGATGATGAGGCTGAGTCGCAGAAGGGTCACACGCGCTCCGATCACGTGACGGGGGCTGCGAACGAGGAGAGGGATCTTTAGTGTAGCAACGTGCGAGCGACTCTGCCCGGCGCCGATCGCTCCGGAGCACGCGTCACGCGACCGCGTGTGACGATCCCCGCGCGCTGGAATGCGGCACGGCTGAGCAGGTGGGGCCGACGGCCGGGATCGCTCAACCGGAGCAGGCACGTGAGCACGCCGGCATAGCCAACCATCAGGTCGGGTGCATCGACACCGCTGGTATCACGGTGCCAGGCAGGCAGGTGAACGCGCTGCACGAGAAAGGCCTGGAGGAGCCGCGACAGTCGATCGGCCTCGACGAGATGGGCGCGGTCACCGCCCGCCTGATAGCAGTCAAGCAGGAACTCGATCGCACCGGCGAGGCCATGGCACTGCGTGGGTCCGGCCCAGCGCGCGCCATAGGCGGCGGTGCAGGCGGCGCGGCGGGCAAGCTCGCCTGCGGTGGGGAGCAGATCGCACGCGGCCGCATGGAGGAAGAAGCGGCCGATGCCTGTCGCACCATGACACCAGGCCGGGCCGGTGCGGTGGCCGCCTTCAACATCCGGCCAGTCGACGCCGCTGCCGTCGTGGAGCGCCGGTTCCGCCTGCCGTGCCAGCCAGCGGCCGGTATCACGTGCGGTGGCGGCGAAGCGTTCCTGTCCCGTGGCATCGTGGAGATCGAGCAACACGTCGGCGATGCCGGCGGCGCCGTGAGCGTAACCGAGAAACACGCGATCGCTGGCGCCCTCATAGCCCGGCGGAATCCGCCAGCAGCGCTCGCCGGGGGAGGGGGATTCGGCAACGTCGAGCAGATGATCCCCTACCTCGATTGCGTCGCGGAGGTGTTCGGTGTTACCAGTCGCGTCCCAGAGGAAGAGGTGAAAGCGGAGCCGGCCGGCACTCCCGTTGAACAGGTCCGGCGACGCATGCGGCAGCGAGGCGACGAACCGTCCCCGCGTTTGGGCTGCCTCAATCAGCGCCGGGTCGCCGAGCACCTGTCCGGCACGCAGGAGCGCGGCCCCGATCCCCGCCTCGCCGACGTAAAGTCCGGGCAGCGGTGGCCCGGCAAATGATGGCGCCGCCTGCAGCCAGCGGGCCGCGCCACCCAGCACCCGACGCGGCCGCGCGCCGCCCAGCGTTGCCGTCACCTCAGCCAACGCGAGCACTGCCCCGGCACTGCCCCGGTTGATGTCGCGCGGCAGCAGTCCGGGGGCGGCACCACTGTCCACGCTGCGCCATGCGAGACCACCTTCGGCCGAAGCCGGGATCGCCGTGTCGCACAGGGTCGTTGCAAGGGTTCGAGCAAGCGTACGAAAGCGGCAGCGGGAGGGCACCGGTCGATGCTCCCGCGCTCGACCTGCGGCCGTCGATTGATGCCAGCGTGCGTGCCGAGCGGGAGCATCGCTCGCGGCCAGCGTAGCGGCGACCTCTGCCATTGATGCGAAGCGGTCTGCAGGATCGGGTGCGATGCACCGGGCGATCGCGTGTGTCAACCGGCGCGGGGTCGCCGGGTTGACCAGGTTCGGCGGGCGGTCCAGGAGTGATTGTGGATTCGGGGCGTGGGACGGGTCGGCGCCGGTGGTCATGAAGTACAGGAGGGCGCCGAGGCTGTAGATATCATCGGCGATCGCGGGTGGGCGGCCGGCTGATCGCTCCGGCGACATATAGCCCGGCGTTCCGGCATGCTCGGGTGCCAGGGTCATGTCCATTCGGGAGACGGTCTCGAAGTCGATCAGGTGCAGATTCTCGTCCGGTGTGACGATCACGTTCGGTGCTTTGAGGTCGCCGTAGACGATGCCGCGGTGATGCAGCGCGCCCAGCATCTCCGCAAGCGAGCAGCCCCAGGCGATCACCTGGTCGGCTGAGAGGAAGCGGCCCTGCACCGCCAACTGAGCGACGTATTGTTCCAGGGTGAGGCCGTCGCAGTGCTCCATCGCGAGATAGAGGTCGCCGTGGTGTTCGAAGAGATCGAAGATGCGAGGAAAGCGAGGGTCGGGCGCAAGCTCCCGGAGAACCGCGGCCTCATGCCGGAGGCGATCTCCCGAGGCCGATACGGCGTCGCGGACCTGCTTGAGCACGCAGCGCGACCCGGTTCGGGTGTTAACGGCCAGCCGGACGATGCTGCGCGGCGACTGCTGGAGCACGGCGACGGTGAGATAGTGACGGCCGGCGAGCAGGCTTGGCCGGGGGCGTGGTATGACGACACCGGCGGCGACGAAGGGATCGACGGCCCAAACGGGGGCGCTGTAATTGATCGTGCGCCGATCCGGGCTCAAGCTCCCGTCGGGCGCTGCGAGGGCCGGCGTTACTTCCCCCAGCAGCGTCTGCATGTATCGCGGGACGAATGCACCATATCGATAGTGGACGAGGCTACCGGGGCGGAGCGGCCGGTCTGAGGGGACCGCCGGACCAGGCAGACCACGGGTCGCCTGATCCAGCGCGACGGCAAGCCGAACGGCCTGATCATCGTCCATCGGGTACACGGTGATGAACTTGCCGGCCTGGGTCGGTCCGGCATCACCGCTGTTCAGCCGCTCGAGGTGGGGGAGCGAAGCCGCCACTTTGAACCCGGCCGGTTCTCGGAGTATCACCGGCAGGGCGCGGCGCAGGACGGTGGCAGCCGACTCGGCCGTCGCGGAGATGTGGAGCTTCCACCCCTGAGAGGGGATGCCGGCGTGATGGTTGGCGACCTCGATCCACACCTCGTCAGGCGTGACCGGCTTCACTGTCCAGCCGGCGACGGCTGCCGGACCGCTGCATGCATCGAGCACGAGCGACAGGATGCTCTCGGTCTGCCGTTCGGCGGTCCCGTCGATGCATGCAGCGGCCATCAGCATTCACTCCTCTTTCATGCCCAGTTGAAGACGGCAGGTGCTATGCACCGGCCTCCGCGCGGAGCGAGATCTCGCAGCCGATGACGATCGTGTAGCGGCTGCAGGTTCCGACGCAGATCGTGCCGATCTTGATATTCGGCGCCGGCACAAGACCGCCGTCGAATGCGTAGCCCGCGACCTCCGCCTCCTCGACCCCTTCGGCGCGGAGCAGTTCCGCGATCGTCGCGCCCGGAATGCCCGCCTCGAGCAGCATCTGAACGTGATCGGGGGTGATCTCACCGGCGGCTTGCGGGCTGGCCGCGACGCGCCGGCCAACCTCGTCCGCCGCAATGCTCAGCTGTGTCTGCTCAAAAGTGTTGTCAGCCATGTCTGGTGTGCCTTTCTGCGTGTATCGCTGCTGTGGGGGCGAACATCGGCAGAACTGAGGGTGAACTGTACCTCCTCGCGTACCCTCGTGTTGCTCTCTCGGGGGCCATCATGAGTGTGAGTCACAAAATATGAATAGTCTGTCACCGATAAGACAGATGTCAGTGCATTAGCGCCGCGTTTGGCATGACGGTGGCGGTGCTTCGTCATTTCCGGCGCGGGACCACGATTTGATCGCCGGCAGACCGTTCGGCCGGCAGCGCCACTGCCATCCGGTAGGAATCGCAACCTCACCGCGGATGGCGTGCGTCGGTGGCGATCGGTCGGCGCGATCGGCCCTGGCGGTCGTGGCAGGAGCAGATGGCATGAACGTTACTGGAAATAGCGACACGAATCGCTGTCCGGGACCGTCACCGCCACGCACTCCGGCGCGATCGAAAGGGAAGCAGGGTAGACATGACGGCAGCGCAGCAGACCGGCCAAATCAGATCCCCAGACGGCACACCCATTGGCTACCGACGCACCGGAGCGGGGACACCGCTCGTGCTGGTGCATGGTGGTGCTGCCGACGGCACACGGTGGGGGTCGGTCCTGCCGGCTCTCGAGGAGCGTTTCATCGTGTACGCGGTTGATCGGCGGGGGCGCGGCCTGAGCGGCGACACGTCGACCCACTCGATCGCGCAGGAGTCCGACGATATTGGAGCCGTTGTCAATTCGATCGGCGGGCCGGTGGACCTACTCGGCCACTCCTACGGCGCACTCCTCGCGTTGGAAGCAGCACGACGGAGCGATAGCGTGCGCCGGCTCGTGTTGTATGAGCCGCCGATCCCAACCGGGACGCCGCTCTATTCCGCCGCGACACTCGATCGGATGCAGGCGTTGATCGACGCCGGCGAGCGCGATGCGATGCTCGCCACCTTCTTCCGGGACGTTGTCGGCATGCCGGAGGACGAGCTGTCGTTGATACGCGCGCAGCCGGTCTGGCAGGCGCGGGTGGCAGCGGCACACACCATCCCCAGGGAACTCCGGAGCATCGACCGATACGACTTCAAACCCGAACGCTTCAAGGGAATGCGGACACCGTGCCTGCTACTGTTTGGCGGCGACAGCCCTGCGTTCCTCAAGGACGCGACCGCGGCGGTCCGCACGGCCCTGAGCGCGAGCCGAATCGCCGTGATGCCCGGCCAGCAACATATCGCGATGAACACCGCGCCAGACCTGTTTCTCAGGGAGGTGCTGGGGTTCCTCACGGCGGACCGTTGAACCTCTCACGACGACACACATACGACGAAAGAGGCAGACCAATGACACAACACGCGATTGATCAGACGTTCACCAGCACGTTGCTCGCGACGGGCGTGCGACTGAACTACGTCGAACAGGGCGACCCGAACGGGCCGGCAGTGATCATGCTGCATGGGTTCAGCGATTCCAGTTTCTCTTGGAGTGAGGTGCTGCCGCGGCTGTCGCCGGAGTTTCACGTCTTCGCGCTCGATCAGCGAGGGCACGGCGGTTCCGACCGGCCGGAGAGCGGTTACACCATCGGCGACTTCGCCGGCGATGTGATCGCCTTCATGGACGCCGTCGGGCTGCCGATGGCGACGGTGGTGGGGCACTCGATGGGAAGCTTCATCGCACAACGGGTGGCGAGCATCGCATCGCACCGGGTCGAGCGACTGGTGTTGATCGGCAGCACTGTCTCCCGGACGGCGATTCTGACCGACCTGCAGGCGGAGGTAGCGGAACTCGCGGAACCCCTGCCCGAGGTGTTCGCCGTCGAGTTCCAGGCGAGCACGATCCATCGGCCACTGGCAGACAGTTTCTTTAAGCGGGCGGTTCAGGAGACGCTGAAAGTGCCACTCCGCGTCTTGCGGGAGACAGTCGCCGGTTGGTTCGTGGAGGAGCGCTGGGCTGCGCCGGAGCACCTGACGATGCCGGTGCTGATCCTCTGGGGCGATCAAGACGCCTTCTTCCACCGCGAAGACCAGGATGCCCTCCTCGCGGCGCTGCCCCTTGCGGCCTTCACAGCCTATCCGGAAACTGGGCACGCGCTCCACTGGGAGCAACCGGAGCGGTTCGCTGCCGATCTCGATGCGTTCATGCGCGGAGCGCAATCGTAGTCACACCTGGGAGCGCGGGCATCCTGCCCGCAACGAGGACAAGCGACCGGGCGGGCAGAATGCCCGCGCTCCCAGGGTAGGGGTGAATCGAGTGGGAGAACCGTCGCCGGTGCCGGCGCCGGACGCTTCCTTGATGTGGGTTTAAGGTTCTGTTGATATATGGCGGATCGATTCGTGAGATAACTGGATCACGCCACGAACGGGCGCCGGCTCCGCTTGAGGGCGGTTCGAAGGGATAACCACAGCCCACGACACAGTTCCTCGCAGCCGGTGCAGGTGGCCGAAGCCGCCGCATGGATGCGGGAGGAACTATTGTGAATCAAAACCAAACGAATCGATCGGGCCAGGGTCTTGCGGACCTCCGGCCGTCATCGCCGGGGCAGCTGGCGCTGATCGGTGCCGGGCTGTGGCTCGCGGGGTTCGTCATCCCGGTGCTCGGTATCCTGTCAGTCTTGGGGATCGCCGCGCTGGTGGTGGCCGGACTCAGCCTCTTCATTCGCCCGCGCACACAGGAGAAGTACTGGCGCGGCCGTCGCATTGATCTGGACGGCGAACCCGGCTGGGGTGAGCGGCTGTACCGCATGATCTACCGTCGCTAACATCCGCGTCTCATCAGCCGCACATCGAGCCGTGCGGCGCGAGGGCAACCCGCGAGGCCGCCATCTCCGATCGGAGATGGCGGCTTTATTCGTGTCGGGTGACGGTCGGACCCAGCGCAAACTGTTTGCGATCGTCGTAATACTGCCGCTATGCGACCCGGTGCGCGGTGTATGATCGTTCGCCGGAGGGACCGATGGTCGCACAACCTCTACCTTCCCTTCGTCCCGGCGTCGTCGTCTTCGACTTGGAGACGGTGCGCGGCCCGGATGAATGCGGCGGCTGGAAGCACGCGGATCGCTTCGGCTTGGCGGTGGGCGTGACCTGGTGCGAAGCGGAAGGCTTCCGCGACTGGTTCGAGCCGGACGCCGCCGCACTGGTTGACCACCTCGCGGAGTTTCAGCGGGTCGTCGGCTTCAATGTGCTCGGCTTCGACTACAAGGTGCTGGGCGCCTATCACCCGAACGTCTGGACGCTGCTGGAGCACAAGACACTGGATCTACTCTGGGACTTCCATCGATTGACCGGGCGCCGGATCAAGCTCGACGACCTCTGCGCCGAGACGCTGGGGGCGCGCAAGAGCGGCAGCGGCGCGGATTCGTTGCGCTGGTGGCGGGACGGCGAGCACGAGCGGGTGACGAGCTACTGCCGCGACGATGTCAGGCTGACGCGCGACCTCTACCTCCACGGTCTGGAGCGCGGCTTCGTCCGCTATTCGCATCGCGGCCGGCCGAGCGGGCTGTCGGTGCGCTGGCACTCCGCATGAGTGAGGTCAAAGCGATGGTACGCGATGAGACAAGCGATGATCGGAAACCGGCCGTGCCGGTGCTAGCCGGAGGGCTGTTGATCGACCCGGCCACGGGCGAAGTACTGGCCGGGTCGACGTCGGGGGCAGCGAGCGACTTCGACCAGCTGACGCGGGTGTGCCGGGAGGCGCAGCAGCAGATCAAGGAAGCGGAAGAGGTGCTCAAGGCGGCGCGGGCGGCGCTACTGAAGCTGCTCACCGACGAAGATCTTCCGTCGATGCGGACACCCTACGGCACCGCATCGGTGATCACGAAGACGACGCGGACAGGGAAACCGGAGCGAGTCGAAGAGATCGTGCATCGCTACGAACTGGCGCGGGAGCAGATCGAGCAGATCTGGATGTGCGCTGCATCGCTGGACGCGAAGAAGCTCGACGCACTAGCGGAGGCGGGGGCGCTGCCGGTCGAGGCAGTGCAAGGCATGGTCGACGAGAAACGCACGTCCTATGTCCAGGTGAGCGCGCCACGGGGATAGTGCATGCGCGTCCGCTTCCCACGTCGAACCATGAGGCCGAAGCGAAGGAATGTGCACCGATGATTCCGTTCGTCAAGAGCCATGGGTTGGGCAATGACTATCTCGTGATCAGGGAGGCGGACCTCGGCGGATCACTCTCAGGTGACGCTGTCCGGCGGATCTGCGATCGGAACCACGGGGTGGGATCGGACGGCATCCTGCTGATGGTACCGTCGGAGCGTGCCAATTTCGGCGTGCGGATTTTCAATCCGGACGGCAGCGAGGCGGAGAAGTCGGGCAACGGCCTCCGCATCTTCGCGAAGTTCCTGTGGGATCACGGCCACACCCAGCGGGCGACCTTCACGGTTGATACGCTGGGGGGAGCTGTCGAGTGCCGGTGCCATGTCCAAGACGGGCGAGCGGATTCGGTCGTGGTTGAGATGGGTTCGGCCACATTCGAGGCGACGGCGATCCCGATGACAGGACTGAGCGGTGAGGCGGTGGCGGTGCCGCTCGACCTTCCCGACGGCACACGGCTGACGGTCACCGCTGTCTCGGTCGGCAACCCGCATTGCGTGATCTTTGTCGACCGGCTCGACGTTGACCAGTGCCGGCAGGTCGGTCCGGTGATCGAGCGGCACCCAGCATTCCCCCAGCGGATCAATGTCCAGTTTGCCCGCGCGGCTGCGCGTGATGCGATCGAGATCTTGATCTGGGAGCGCGGCGCGGGCTACACGCTGGCATCGGGGTCGTCATCCTGCGCGGCGGCCGCGGCGGCTGTGCGCACGGGCCGCTGCAACCACGGCCGGGTGCAGGTGCAGATGCCGGGTGGCGAGTTGATCGTCGAGGTGCGTCCGGACTGGTCGCTGCGGCTGGAGGGACCGGTCGAAGAGGTCTGCGCGGGCACGCTTTCGGCCGAGTTCGCCGCGGGCCTTGGCTTAGATTCCGGCATTGAGCAACGGAGCGACGCCGGTCCGAACATCACGGTCTGATGTGTCGGTAGCCGAAGGTGCATCTCAGGACAACGGGCAGACGCCGCAACCACCGCGGCGGCACCAGTCGCGGTGGAGGGCGAGCGCGCCCTGTTGAGCCAGAGCGTTCGCTGCGACCAGCGGACGGCGCGAACGGCTGTCGGGTGCAGCAGCGTCGGTGAGGGTGGCGGAGAGCGTGGTCAACGCGCCGTAGTTCGCGGCAGCCGGAAGCTGCGCGGCGAGTGTCAGCGCCCGTGACCCGTCGCCGGTCGCGATCAGGAAGGGGAGGACCGCGTTGACGGCGACCTCGATCGCGCGGTCGCGGCCGATACCCGGCACCTGGATCGCACGGAGCACGGCGCCGGTTTCGGCGGCCGACCGGAGCGCGCCGGCGAGGCCGGTCCGCCGGTGGCGGACAAGCAGGGCGGCGAGACCGTCGATCCGCTTCGTCGGGTGGGCGTTCGGACGCAGTCCATCGAGTCGCCAGGGGAGAGCGCCAAGCGCCGGCGCATCTGTGCCGAACCCGGCCGCCGCGCGCAGACGATCCCGCAACATCGACGTCGCCTCTCCCTCCGCGTGCGCCGCCACCCGTGCCAGCAGCGGTCCGATGGGGGCACGGTCGGCGAGGACGTGGAATGGCTCGACGTTGCGGGTGAGGCCGAGCGCGCCACAGAGGGCACGGTAGAGCGCCTGCTCCGGTGACATCGCCACGTCGTCGGCAAGGGCATCTGCCTTGATCCGTAGCCGTCGCGCCCCGCCTTCGGCCAGCACCGCCCACACCGGTGCGATCCCAAGCCGTCCGATCGCCGTGGCGCACGGTTCGCGCCAGGGTGTCGCGCGCTCCAGCCAGGCGCTGATCTCGGCGGAGCGGCGCTCGACCCACGGACGCAACGCGAGCAACGGCGCGGTCCCACCACCGGGAAGCGGCGTCGCGATCGCACCGGCCGCATCAAAGACGACGTGCAGCACGATGTGCTGATAGGCGGGATCGTGCTGATGGCCGTGCCGGCGGAAATCCGACTCGATCACGTGCAGCTCGATGTCGCCCATACGCGGCGTCGCGCCACCGATGCTGATGCGCGCGTCGCGGAAGTCCGGTCCGACGCCGGCGCCGGGCCTCCCACGATAGAGGACGCGGACCGGCTCGCCGGACATGGTAGTCAGCGCGCCGGGCGGGAAGCGCTGCTCCAACCAGAGGGTGTGCAACTCCGCTTCGCGGAGGCCGGCAGTGGGCAGTGGGCAATCGGCAATGGGGGAAGCGGGCGGGACCGCTCGCACAAGACTATCCTTGTGGGCTACCGGTCTCATCAGCACCGCCCCCATTGCCGATTGCCGATTGCCCACTGCCGGTGTCATACACCGCGCTCGCTCGTTCGGCGACCGCGCGAAGCATGCGCGCCGACGCGCCGCGCGGCTGATAGATGCCGGTCTCCCATTCACTCACGGTCTGCTGGCGGACGCCCAGCTCATCGGCGAGCTGCTGCTGCGTCAGGCCGAGCTGCTCGCGCAGCGCCCGCACCCCCTCGGCGTCCCACTGAACCGGCGATTCGCTCATGGCACGAGGTTACACGGTACCGTGTACGGTGACAACGGACCAGAAGCGATGAACCGCAAAGGCGCAGAGGACGCAAAGGGCCGCAAAGAGTTCTCCTTTCTACTTTGTGTTCCTTTGCGTCCTCTGCGCCTTTGCGGTTCATCCCCGTCTACCGGCTGCCGCGGAGGCGGGGGTCGAGCAGGTCGCGGAGGGCGTCGCCGAACATGTTGAAGCCGAAGACGGCGAGCGTGATCGCGACGCCGGGCACGACCGCCAGCCAGGGCGCTTCGTACATGAAGACGCGCGAGCTGCCGGAGAGCATCTGGCCCCAGGTGGGATACGGCGGCGGCACGCCCAGACCGAGAAAGCTGAGCGCCGACTCAGCGAGGATGACGTTGCCCAGCCCCAGCGTGGCGACGACGATGATCGGCGCGATGATGTTCGGCAGCACATGGCGGAGGATGATCCGAACGTTGTGCGCGCCGGTGCAGCGCGCCGCCTCGATGTAGGGCATCGTCATCGTCGTCAGTACGGCGCTGCGGACGACGCGGGAGTTGGAGAAGGTCCCCGCCAGTGCCAGAGCAAAGATCACGGGGCCGATGCCGGGCTTGAAGATCATCATGATCGTCAGCAGCAGGATGAAGAAGGGGATCGAGATCCAGGCGTCTACCACCCGCTGGATGATCAGATCAAACGTGCCCCGCAGATAGCCGGAGAGGGTGCCGAGCAGGATCGCGAAGAACATGCCGAGGCCGACGGCGCCGAGTGCGACCGTCATCGAAACCCGTGCACCGTAGACGATCCGGCTATAGACATCACGGCCGAGGTTGTCCGTGCCGAAGTAATACGTGGGAGTGCCGTCGAGGCCGGGCGTCCCAGGCGGCAACAGCGTGTCGGCGAGATGCACGCGCTCGTAGGGATAGGTGGCGAGCGGTTCGGCAAAGACCGCGACCAGCACAAACAGCAGCACGATCGCCGCACCGACCGCGCCGAGCGGCTTCTCACGCACCAGCCGAACCGTGGCATCGACATACCACGGCTTTCGCCCCCGCCGCACCGCCGCATCCAGGGCCGCGACCTGTTCGCCCGATACTGCCACTTAGTTGCTCCCTCCGACGTTCTTCCTGAACCACAGAGACGCAGAGACGCAGAGTTCGAATTTTATGCGATGCATCTCAGTCTTCCATCTCTGTGTCTCTGCGTCTCTGTGGTTCACTTAGCGGTCAGTTGTACCGGATGCGCGGGTCGAGATAGCCGTAGGCGAGATCGACGGCCAATGTGGTCAGCAGGATGAAGGAGGCGAAGATCATGTTCATGATCTGGACCATCGGATAGTCGCGCGCCTCGATCGCGTCGAGCAGGAACTTGCCCGTGCCCGGCAGATTGAAGATCGTTTCGATCACGACTGAGCCGCCGAGGATCGCCGGGATCTGCAGGCCGAGCAGGGTGATCACGGGAATGAAGGCGTTGCGCAGGGCATGGCGGGTGACGACAACCCGCTCGCGCAGGCCTTTGGACCAGGCGGTGCGGATGTAGTCCTGGCGGAGGGTTTCCAGCATCATCGCCCGAGTCATGCGCATCAGGCTGGCGGCGCGATCGACGCCGAGGATGATCGCGGGGATCAGCAGCGCCATGATGCTACCCCACGGGTTCGCACTGAACGGTACCCACTGACGGGGCGCCCAGCCGAACCAGATCGAACCGAAGACGAGCAGGATCGTCGCCATCCAGAACGCCGGCATCGCCAGTCCGAGGATCGCCAGGCTGCGTGTGAGGTAGTCGATCGCGCTGTCCTGCCGGATCGCGGAGAGCACGCCGATCGGGATGGCCACGACCAGCGAGATCGTCATCGTCATGATGCCAAGTTGGAGAGTGAGCGGGATCCGATAACGCAATTCTTCACTGATCGTGCGCCCCGTCCAGAGTGAGGTCCCCCAATCGCCGGTGAGCAGTCCCCCCAGCCACTTGACGTACTGCACCGGCAGCGGCTGGTTCAGGCCCAGCTTCTCTCGCAACTCGTCGACATCGCTGGCATAGCGGCGGTTCTCCACCATGATCTCGGCGATATCGCCGGGGATCAGGCGGATCAGCGAGAAGACGATCATGCTCACAATCAACAATGTGGGGATCATCAGTAAGAAGCGACGAATGATGTAGCGCGTCATCGATTACCTAACCCCCCGGCCCCCTTCCCTCGCAGGGAAGGGGGTGCCTAACCCAACCAGGGTTTGCCAGTATCTCGTTTGGGCTGACCAAGCCCATCCCAACTCAACCATCGATCGAGAGGACTCCCCCTTCCCGGCGAGGGAAGGGGGCCGGGGGGTTAGGTTTCCCTCCTAGCCTTTGTCGATCCAGACGCTGCGCATGACGGCGCCGATGTTGTAACCGGACTTTGGCCGGTAGTTCTTGATGTATGGCTGTTGTGCCTGGGTGCTGTAGTCCTCCGGCGGGAAGACGTAGAAGACGTACTTGGCAACCAGCTTCTGGACGTCGGCGACGACCTTCTTCCGCTCCGCTTCGTCGTACAGGCCCCGCTGCTTGTCGAGGAGCGCGTCGAGGTCGGCGTAGTTCGAGTGCGCCTTGTTCGTGATCGATTTGGAGTGATGCAGACCCCAGAGCCAGTCATCGATCGCGACGAGCGGCGTCAGCGGGCCGAAGGCGAAGCTGTCGTAGACACCGGCGTGGCCGGTGGCGAGCCAGTCGCCGTACTCCTTCGGATTCATCGTGAGGTTGATGCCGATCTGCTTCATCAGGTCGGCGGAGAGCTGGCCGCGGTCGAAGGTCGCCTGACCGTAGCCTCTGGCGTTGGCGAGATCCATCACGCCGCTGAAGCCGTTCGAGAAGCCGGCGGCGGCGAGGAGCTTCTTCGACTCCTCCGGCTTGTATTCAAAGAACTCGGCCCCCTCGCCCAGATCGTTGGTTTCGACGAACCATCCGGCGTAGGAGGCGGGCAGCGGCGGGCCGTTATTGATCACGCCGGTGCCGACGTACTGCGATTGGAGCCAGCCCTGCCGGTCGAAGCCGTAGGCGATCGCCTGGCGCACGCGGATGTCCTGCGTCTCGTTCTTGTCGTGGCGGAAGTAGAAGACATCGCCGCCAGCGCCCAGGCTCTGCCACCACTGCAGTTCGGGATTGCTCTGCTTCATCGCGGCGACCGAGGGCAGGTTGACGCCGCCGACATCGACCTGCTTGGAGCGGATCATCGCCTCCTGGGTCGCCTGGTCGGCAGAGTAGAAGGTGACGATCGTGTCCAGGTAGGGGAGGGCGTTGCCGGCAGCATCCTTACCCCAATAGGTCGGATTCTTGACGTAGGTGGCCTTCTGCCCCGGCTCGAAGCTCTCGACCATGAAGGGGCCGGTGCCGATCACCTGATCCGCCCGGCTGATGTCGCCATCGGGGGCGGCTTCGACCGACTCCTTGGCGACGATCCAGGCGTAATGGTTGGCGAGGTTCACGGGGAAGTCGGCGTAGGGGAACTTGAGGTTGAAGCGGACCGTGCGGGTGTCCGGCACCTCGACCCGATCGACGATGTCCTCGAAGATGTTGCGATAGGTGAACTTCTTCTCGATCATCCGGTCGATCGTGTACTTGACATCCTCGGCCTGGAGCTCGCGGCCGTTGGCCGGCGGCTTGTTGTGGAACTTCACCCCGGACCGCAGGGTGGCGACGAAAGTCGATTCATCCGGTTGTTCGATCTTCTCGGCGAGACCAGGAACAGCCGAGTAGTCGCCTGGTTCGGCTTCGGGACCGTACTCGAACTCCATCACGCGCTCATGGGTGTAGCTGAGCGCGGTATGGGTCTTGAAGCTAAAGGACTTGTGTGGGTCCCAGCCGGTGGCGGCGTCGGCGGTGGCCGCCAGGTAGTTGAGTGTGCCGCCGGGCTTGGCCGCGCCACCCTGCTGCTGGGCGGCGGTGTTGCCGGTTTGCACCGACTCCTGCTGGTTGCTGCTCTCCCGCCGCTCACCGCCGCAGGCGGCGATGAAGAGCGCGCTCATCGTTCCCACGCCCGCGGCACCCTGGAAGATGCGGCGGCGCGACAGACGCCGGCTGTATCGATCGATCGGATGCCAACTGCCAGACACGATCCCCCTCCTTCTGAAAGACCGCTACCAGCGTCACACCAGGCCTCCCCATACACCTCCGCCGCACCAGGCTCGGCTGACGCTTCGTTCTGGCGGTATTCTCCCACGTACTTAACAAGTGTCAAGGGCGTAGTGCGCGAAGGAGTATTCTTGTCTCGCGGTTGTTACTCGCGGTGGTCGATCGTTCAGGAAGAGCCGATTGCTCTCTGGACGGCCGGGGAGGGGAGTGACACGCGGCGCCGTGCCGGCTATCCGTCCCACATGGACCGGCGCTGCCACAGCCAGAGGCAGGCGAGGACCGCGATCAGCCCGGCGATCGCGAACGTCGCCACCGTCCACCACGCGGCGCCACCGACGATGAGCACGACCATCGCGACGAATCCGCCGAGGAGATAGCCAATCAGCAGCGCGGCCGACACGAGGATGGCGATCGCCGGCCAGTGGACGGTCGTCGGCTGCATGCTCCACCTCCATGGCGCGGTTGAAGCATAGCGCCGCCCACCACCAAGCGCTGATGCAGGTGGTGGGCGGCGGTCATCCCTGGGCGTTCAGTGCCGGCTGCAGCGTTTCCTCCTGGCGACCCGGTGGTTCGGTGCCCGGTGGCCGGTCACGGCGGTCCGCTCAACCAGCGCACGGTCTCCGTGCCCTCCAGCTCCATCACCGGCGTGCCCATCTGGTCGCGCACCAACCGCAGCGGCAACCCGACGGCCTGGCCGCTCGCCAGGACATAGGAGCCATCCGGCAGCGCCAGCACGCGCATCGCCCGCCCGCCCGCGTACAGGCGCAGCACCCCGGCCGCGTCATAGGCGAGGCGGTCGCCGTGCTCGTAGTCGCCGAGGAAGGGGGCGATCACGCCGGCATCGACGGGACGAGCCTGCGCGGCCAGGGCCGTCCGCGCGCCGGCGGCATCCTGATAGGCGGCAACGACCGTCTCGTTTACCCCCCGATTGAGGCTGAAGCGGCGCTCCAGCAGCAGGTTCAGCACGTAGTGGTAGAAGGACTCGCTCGACGTCGCCAACGTGTTCATGAGGACGACCAGGCCGAGATCCTTCTCCGGGAAGAAGCCGATGAAGGCCCCGAAGCCGTCCCAGAAGCCGGTGTGCCAGACGAGCCGGACGTTGTTCGTGTAGGTGTAGTCGATCCAGCCCATACCATAACCGGCGCTCATCACGTCGGGGCCATCGGCCGGCCCGACCGGCACGACGATCTGGGGCCGCCAGCACTCCTCCAGGTTGCGGGACGTGACGACGTGCGTCCCGGCGGACGAGACGCCGCGCCGCAGCTGCAGGCGGACGTAGGCGGCCATGTCCGTCAGATTGACCAACCCGCCGCCGGCCGGCCCGACGCTGCCGATCGGCGTCGCGTTCCCCACGGCGATCCCCTCCACGAAGTCCGGGTTGTAGCCCGTCGCGTAGTCGGCGGTGTAGGGGCGCGGGTCATCGCCGATGTGGGCGCCGACCATGCCGGCCGGGCCGAAGACGCGCTCCTGCATGAGCCGCGTATAGGCCGATTGCAGATCGTCCGCGGCCACACCCTGACGCAGCGGCGGCATGTAACCGGCGGCGGCGTAGACCGCGTTGTTGTAGTACCACTCCGTGTGGGGCGGAGTCAGCACCGGCAGGTAGGCGAATCCCTGCATCAGTTGGAGCGCGGTCGGGTAGTCATAGTGCAGGGCGAACCAGCCCTCGCCGAGGCCGGTCGCCATGCCCATCAGGTCGCGCACGCGGAGGCTGCTGGTCAGCGCCGCGTTGGGGGCGCGGAAGTCGGGCCAGACGTCGACCACCGGCTGGTCCCAGCCGAGCAGCCCCTCGTCCACGAAGGTGGCGACGAGCAGCGCGGTCATCGACTTGGTGGTGGAGCCGACGCGAAAGAGCGTGTTCGGCGTCACCGGCGCGCGACTGGTCAGATTGCGGACGCCGAAGGTGTTGCTATGCACGATGCCATCGGCGTTGACGACGGCGACGGCGGCGCCGACCATGTCGAAGGTCTGCATCGCCGCCTGCACGGTGTCGTCGAATTGCTGCCATGCTGCCGTTTGAGCGGTGGCGGGCCCGGCGTGAGCAATTCGCCCTGTTCGCCCGAGCAGGGCGGCGGCCGCCCCGCCGAGACCGGTCACGGCCGCACCCCGCAGCAGCGTGCGGCGAGAAAGGCCGCGCGCCCGCGCGGGAAGGTCCACATGCGTCGTGGGATATTGTCGATCCATCGCTGGTGCCTCCATGTTCCTGTCACTCAGCCGGGGCACGGCCATTCGTGCCCTGGCTACATGCCGCGCTGGACAATCACTTCCCCGGTGATGACCTCGGGCGGGCGGGGCAGCACCGCGGCCAGATGCTCTGCCACCCATCGGTCGATGAACTGATCGGCCGCCGCCAGGCCGGTGGGGTCATCGAACACCGTGACGGAGACGAGCACACCGTCGCCGGCGTCCAAGACCGCGTACGAGACGAAGCCGGGCGCCTCGCTCAGCGCGAATGCCAGCTGCCGGCCGGCGGGCGCTACCGAGTCCACTGACGTGGGTACACCGTCATAGCGGCAGATGGTGGCGTACAGTGACACCGCGCGACTCCGTCCTCACCCCCCTCTGGTCGGGAGGAGTGACCGCAGTGTCGGCTGGACGACGGCGTCGGCCATCCAGAATCCATGGAGAAGGACCATTGATCTTTCGCCGCGCGAGCGAGGGCGTGTCTGCTCGATGCTCGGGAGGACCGCGGCATGGTCACTCAGGCCAGACCCAGGTGCCGGCACCTGGAATTCAGTGACCCGGCAGTGCTGACGGCCGGAGCTCAGGTGAGTCGGCCGTCGCCAGGCCGTGCGCCGTCGCCCATTCGGCGACCTGCCAGCGGGAGTGGAAACCAAGCTTGGCGAGCAGGTGATGGACGTGGCTCCCCACCGTGCTGAGCGCAATCGTCAGCGCCTCGGCAATCTGGCGGTCGCTGTACCCCAGCACGAGCAGCCGCGTCACCTCCCGCTCGCGGGGGGTGAGTGCCTCGATCGACCCGGCCGACAGGGCCGCCGCGGAGGATGCGTGTTCCGTCTGGTCGTCGCGCAGTGTCTCCGCAATCGCCTGTTCCACGGTCAGCAGCCGGCCGGCGGCGAGCGCCGTCGCAAGGACCGTCTCGCCCAGCTGCGCGCGAATCGCGGCGGTCAGTCGGGTCTCGACGTCCTGTTGAGCGGGGGAGCTGCGGGCGCCGTGGGCGTCGCGCAGCGCGCTGAGTGCGCCGAGCAGTCGGGCAGCCTGCGCCCGCCGGCCCAGCTGGACCTCTGCCTCGGCGAGCGTGAGCAGACCAGCGATCATGAAGGCGCGATCGCCGACCGCCAGCAGCCCGCGCAGGCCGTCCCGTAGCCGCCGTCCGGCGCGCTCACGATCGCCCCTGGCTGCAACGAGTTCGGCGTAGCCATACTCCAGCGAGGCGATGGCGATGAATCGCAGGTCGCCGTGGGCATGATAGCTCCGCAGGCTCTCCGCATAGAACGCAATGGCCCGCTCGTAGTCCTGCTGATTTCCAGCGACGGCGCCGAGGCCATGCATCGCCCAGGCCGCGCCGTGGCCGTCCCCGAGCGCCCGATGGAGCACCAGGCTTTCCTCCAAGCGCTGCGTGGCTTGGGCGAAGTCCCCTTGCCGGTTGGACGTAAACCCGAGCCACGTCAAGGCTGCCGCGGCGACCGGCTCGTCAGCCGACGCGCGCCCCAGGGACAGGCTTTCATCCAGCAGCCACGTCGCCTGCGCGAGGTCCGCCTGGAAGAACGCCAGCCGTCCGGCGGCGAGCAGCGCCCGGGACCGGACGGCGGTCGCGATCGGCGGTGGGTGATCGTTCGCGAGGATCGGCTCCAGCCAGCGCCGCCCCTCACTCATCGTCCCTCGCACTTCCCAGTACGGCGCCAGGGCCACGGCCAGCCGTGCGAGGGCCTCGACGTCACCGGATTGCTGGGTCTGGCCAAGCGCCGCCCGCAGATTGGCATAGTCACGGTCCAGCCGGCCCAGCCAAGCGATTTGGTCCGGGCCGCGCAACTCCGACGCCGCCCGCTCCGCCACCGACAGATACCAGCCCGCGTGGCGCGCCGCCACCTGCTCCCGCTCGCCGCTCGCCGTCAGGTGGTGCGCCCCATATTGGCGCACGGGTTCGAGCAAGCGAAACTGGGTTGCCGACTCTCCGTCGTCGACCTGGACCAGCGACTTGTCGACCAGCCGGCCGAGAAGGTCCAGTACATCCTCCCCGCAGACCGCCTCTGCCGCCTCGAGGTCGAACCCGCCGGTAAAGACCGCGAGTCGCCGGAAGACGGCACGCTCCGGCGCCGCGAGCAGGGCATAGCTCCAGTCCAGGGTCGCTTGCAGCGTCTGCTGGCGGGTGGGCGCCGCCCAGCCGCCTCCTGTCAGCAGCCGCAGCGCATCGTCCAGCCGCGTAAGAATCTGTTCGACAGCGAGCAGCCGCACCCGCGCGGCCGCGAGCTCCAGCGCGAGCGGGATGCCGTCCAGCCGCGCACAGATGTGCGCCACGGTCCCGGCAGTGGCCGCTGTCAGCGCGAAGTCGGGCCGGACGGCCCGTGCCCGCTCGATGAAGAGCTGCACGGCCGGATAGCCGGCCAGCGTGTCGAGCGACAGGCGTGCATCGGGGTTCGGTACCGTCAGGGGCGGCACCCGCCACTGGCGTTCGCCGCCGACGCCGAGCGGCTCACGGCTGGTGACGAGGATGCGCAGGGCAGGACAGTCACCGAGGAGGTGCTCCACCAGCTGCGCGCAGGCATCGGCCAGATGCTCGCAGTTATCCAGGACGAGCAGGTGTGCCTGGTGTCGGAAGAAGGCACTCAGCGTGTCGAGCAACGGCACGCCCGGCGACTCACGCACGCCCACCGCCGCGGCGACGGCATCGGGGACCAGCGCCGCATCCGTGACCGGCGCCAGTTCGACCAGCCGGACACCGTCCGGGAGCGCGTCAGCCAGATCGGCGGCGACCTGGAGCGCCAGGCGGGTCTTGCCGCAGCCGCCCATCCCGGTGAGGGTGACCATGCGTCCATCAGGATGCAATACGAGATCACGCACGGTGACGCGCTCGCGTTCGCGGCCGATCAGCGGCGTGCGCGGCAGCGGAAGGGTGGCCGGCGGAGCGGGCAGCTGAGCGGACGCATGGGCGGGATCATCTGCCGGCCATGCCGCCACACCGAACGCCGCCTGCTCCGTCGGCCCAACGGCCAATGCGGCAGCCAGCAGGTTCAGGGTACGGGGATAGGGACGGCGCCGCGCCCCCCGCTCGAGCGCGCTGATCGCGGACACCGTCAGCCCGGTGCGCTCGGCCAGCGCCTCCTGGGTGAGGCCGGCGCGCCGGCGATAGTGCCGCAACTGTTCGCCAAAGGAGGGGCTCAGTTTTTGCCGCACGGCGCGTCTCCCGAATCCCCAGGCCGCGCGCATCGCGTCCGATGGGCGCGATGCGCGCATGGCGTGATCCTAGCACAGTAACCCGCACAGTCTGGCGTCGAAGTGTGCGAGTTACGCTGGGATGTGACTGTGACACCTGCTCTCGGATCGGTACACGGGTGAACCAGCGAGGCGGGAAGCGGGGCGTGTGCCCGCCCCGTGCGCTGATCGTGCAGTGTCCGGTCGCTCGGTCCCAGGCACGGGGACGGGGTACGCCGCGGTCCGGGAAGCGCGCCTGCGCGAGCTACACGCCGCCCTCGACGATGCCGCCTTCGCGGCTGCCTGGGCGGAGGGCCAGGCCCTGAGCTTCGACGCCGCCTTCGCGCTGGCGCTGGCCGCAGTCGACGAGACGGCGGGCGCCAGGACACCCACTTCATGACCCTTGTCAGGGATTAAGTGACCTCGTAGATCGCCTCGACGACCGAGCCGACGTCGGCGAGGACGGTGAACACGTCGTCGATGTCCTTCATCGGTGCGTGCATCACGTAGGTGCCGAAGGCGATCTCCCGGCCGCTCTTGCCAGTGAAGAAGCCGGCGTTGCCGCGCGTCATCACCATCAAGCTCTGATGCAGGAGAACAGCGGCGACGGTCGTGCCGCTCTTAGCAGCGGCATTGCCCTTCAAAGGGCTGGTGGGCGGGACCGTATCAATCTCCGAACCGACCTCACCCCAGACCGGCATCGAGTCGTAATAGACGGGAAAGTCCGGGCGTGAGGTCATGTAGAGCAGCAGGCGCGTGATCGTGCGCGGGCTGCACAGGTCCGTGTACTCGTTGCCACGGCCGTCGCTCAGCGAAATGAGCGCCGGGTCGATGCCAGTCTTCTGGATGAAGGGGAGCAGTTGGGTCATGCCCTCGGCAAATGTGCGCTGACCGTGCTTGACCGCCAGCAGCATGATCAAGGTGTCCGCCTGCTGGTTCATGCTCACCTTGTTGATCAGGTTGATGTTCTGGGAGAAGGGCAGCGAGGTGAGCAGGGCAACCCGGTCCGCCGTCGCGTAGCTGCCGGACGGTGGCAACTGCGTGGCAGGATTGGGACCGAGCGGCGCCGCATCGGTGGTCACGCCCGCGCGCCCCAGCGCCTCGATCAGGAGCGTGCGCGCGAACGCCGGCGGATCCGCCACCTGCGCCGTGCGCAACAGCGTGCCCCCGCCCGCCGGAATCGTGCCCTCCACCACGATCATGTCCGGCCGCGGCAGGGAGACGGTTAGATCCGCGTCGCCGGCGGCGACCGTGCGCACCTGCGACTGCACGGTGTAGGCCGCCGTCTGGGGCCGCCACTCCACGGTCGCCGTCTGGCCAACCGCCCCCGGCACCACGGTCAGGTCGATCAGATTGTCGTTGATCATGATCGGCGTGAGGATGTAGTCATCCTTCGGGTACTGCTCGAACAAGCGCGCGTCGATCAGGACGTTGCCGCGCACGCGGCGGATACCGGACGCTGCCACCTGCTTCGCCATCTCGTCCAGTCCGGCGAGCGGGTTCTCCGGCGTGAGCGTCGCGCCGGGCACGGTATTGGCGTAGATATGGTCGAACGAGGTGAAGGCGATCGTGCCTTGCGGCGTGTTGCGGCCGCCCATCGTCAGATCGCCGCTGGCGACGAGGATCAAGTCGCCGTCGAGCGTGCCGGCGGCATCGACGGTGCCGCGTTTGTAGATCGGCGTCTCGAAGCGGAAGTCGGGGCCGAAGGCGTCGAGCGCGGCTGCCGTGGCCCAGAGCTTGGTGGTGGAGGCGAGCAGGACGAGGTCATCCTCATTGAACGTGTAGAGCACCTCACCGGTGTCGCGGTCGGCGTAGTAGAGGAACCAGCGGGCGTTCGTGTACCTGGGGCCGTCCATGATCGCCCGCGCCTTGGCAGGCAGTGGACTCTGCGCGGCTGCCCGCCGCGGAGTCACGACGGCCTTCGTGCCGACCGCGGCGAGCGCGCCGCCGGCTGCCAGATGCAGCAGATGCCTTCGGGTAGTCGAGTGGGAAGACGGAGAGGCGGCGTTGCCCTCTTGCGTCATGATGCTTCTCCTCTAGCAGTTCCGGTCTTCGGCACGCTCTCTATCGGCCCAGCGGTGAGTCGTCCGGTGCGAGCAGGGCGCCGATCGCGGCGAAGATGTCGGGGGCGGCATTGAAGTACTTGTAGTTGCCCTTTTCGTCGAAGCCTCCCTCGCCGAACGTCACGGCGACCGCGACCGCGATCTTCTTTGAGGGTAGATAGGCCTCGACCCCTGCATAGCCGCCGAACAACGGGTTCTGCAACAGCCACGATCCAGAAATGATGACGCCCAGCCCATAGCTGTACGCCTGGTTAAGGGTGCGGCAGTTCGCGCATCCCGCCAGCGGCAACCCGAAGCCCAGCAAGCTGGGCGCGACCATTGCCTGGTGGGACGCCGGCGAGAGCAGCGTGCCTTCGCCGATCGCCACCGCCGTCGCGGTCATGTCATAGATGTTGGTCGTCTGGATCGCGCCGCGGGTGAGCGTCCAGGAGGGGTTCCAGTACGTCGATTCTTCGTAGAAGGGCGTGCCATCTAGGATGCCGAGCGCCACTCGACGTTCCGAGCTGAACGCGTGCAGCACCGGCGCGCGGATCACCGCCGTAGACTCGTTGTTGGTGTTGGTTAATCCGAGGGGTCCAAGCACGCGCTCGCGCAGCAGCGTCGCCATCGGCGTACCCGTGGCTTTCTCCAGCGCCAGCCCCAGGATGACGTAGTTGGTGTGCGCGTAGTCCCAGTTCGTCCCCGGCGCGAAGGTGCGGGGCTGGCGGAGGCTAACGGCGATCAGGTCCTCCGGCGTCCACTGCCGGAACGGGTTGGCGTAGAGATCCTTCTCAAACTGGTCGTCCGGGACGTAGTCCGGGTAGCCGGCGGTCATGTTGGCGAGCATGCGTAGCGTGACGCGCTCGGCGTCCGGCAGCTCGGGCAGCCAGATCGAGAGTGGGTCGTCCAGGCGCACCACGCCCTGGTCCACCAATATCAGGAGGAGGGTGGAGACGTAGGAGATGGCGACGGCGCCGTTGCGGAAGTGCATGTCGGCCGTCGCCGGCACGCCGGTGATCGACTCGCCCAGCGCCGCCGTGACGAGCTCATGGCCGTCGATCGTGACGCGCACGATCGACGCGCGCAGGCTGTACTTCTCCATGCCATCGCGCACCAGCGCGATGATCTGCGCCGATTGATCGCTCTGGGCGGACGGTGCGGCCCCGACCGGCAGCCGGGCAGTCGTCGCGAGCAGCAACGCGGAACCTCCCGCTGTTGCGGACCAACGCAGCATGTCCCTGCGTGTATGCGGCCTCATGGCTGTACCATCTCCTTCCGGGCAAACGTCCCCTGCCGCTCAATGTTGAAGTACTCGATCGTGACGCCGGCGGCCCGCCCGTCCGGGCCGATCTCGAACATCATCCCGCTCGGGCCGAAGGCGTTCTCGCCGGTGGGCTGAAAGAGGAAGGTGTCGCGGTCCCAGTGACGCATCGCGAACGGCACCTTGTTCGGTCCCGTGCGCAGGACCAGCCCGCCGTCCGCCTCGGCCACCTCGATCTCGCCCCAGAGATCGTTCGCATAGGTTCCCGTGTAGGCGCTGAGCGACAACGGCGGCGCCGGACTCGCGGGCGGTGAGGCGTAATCGACCGTGGTGCCGTAGTTTGGTTCAAGCTGTGCCTCGATCACCGGCCCCACCAGCGTCAGGTAGTCGCGCTCCAGCGTCCCTTCGATCGCCAGATCGAGAAAGCTCAGCGCGACTGCCTCCGGAGCCCCTCGCGGCTCGGCGTTGGTGAGCACGACGATGCCGATCTCCTCGGCCGGAACCTGGTAGACGGTCGTGCCGGCGCCGAGGGCGAAGGCGCCGGAGTGGCCCAGGCGCAGGCTGCCGGCGGCGTCGTAGCTGACGTTCCAGCCCAGGCCGTAGAAGCTGGCCCGGCCGGTGGCTGGGTATGGTGCCTGGGAGATGGTCGATTGCGGCCGGTGCGTCTCGACGAGCGCGTCCCCATCGACGATCTGACGGTCGTCGACCGTGCCGTAGCCGAGCTGCAGTCGCAGCCACTGGGCCATGTCCCGCGCGCTCGAGCTGACGCCGCCGGCGGGGGCCTGGGCATCGGCGTCGCGCGTGTACTTCGCCACCTGGCGCCCGTCGACCAGCACGTGCGTCAGCGCGCGATTCGGCCGTGCGGCGTAGTCGGCGAAGCGCGAACTGGTCGAGGTCATGCCCAGCGGCCGGTAGAGGCGCTCCTCGGAGAGATCCTCCCAGGACATGCCCGCCGCATTCGCCGCGGCCACGGCCCCCGCCGTGAGGCCGAAGTTGGTGTAGGCGTAGCCGGCGCGCAAACTGTAGGCGGGCCGGTAGTACCGCAGCCGGTGGAGGATCTGCTCCTGGTCGTAGCCGATGTCCTCGAGCAGGTCCCCCGCGTGGTCCGGCAGACCGCTGCGGTGGGCAAACATGTCGCGCACCGTCACCTGACTGGTCACCCACGGCTCGTGCATCGCGAAGGGCGGCTCGTGCTTGACGATCGGGTCGTCCCAGGAAAGCAGCCCGTCGCCGACGACGGATGCGACCACCGTCGAGGCGATTGGCTTGGAGAGGGAGGCAAGCTGGAAGACGGTATCGGCATCAACACGCGCCTCCGTTCCCACCTCGCGCACACCGAAGCCCTTGAGGTAGACGACCTCGTCCCGGTAGACGACGGCGACTGCCATGCCGGGCACACCCGTCCGTTGCAACGTCTGCTCGACGAGCGCGTCCAGCCGGCTCACGGCAGCCGCGACACGTTCCGGGCTGGCATCGCCAGTCGCAGCGGCACGCGATACCGGGGCACCGATCGAGAGGGTCGCGAGCAGGAGGACCACCCCGGCGCTCACGCGGAGTTGCGTCACATAGCTTGGCATTATGTTGTCTCCCTCAACGTTCGAGATCAGGCATCGCAGCGCACGCCCGGCCAGCATCACGGTCCGGTGGGCGGCGCGTCGTCCGGCGCGAGGTAGGAGCCGATCGAGTGGAAGAGCGCCACGCGGGCCGCCTGGCGGATGTCCTCCGGCTCAGAGCTCTGCTCGGTGTACGTGATCTCGAACGCGATCGCGATCTTCTTGCCGGGCAGGTAGGCCATCGTCCCCCCGTACCCGTTGAGGAGCAGATTCTGCAGGAGCCAGTTGCCGCTGCGCACGACCCCCAGTCCGTAGTTGTAGTAGTTGTCGAGCGTGTGACAGGTATTGCACCCCTCCAGCGGCGACCCGAACCCCAACAGGCTCGGAGCCACCATCGCCTGATGCGACGCCGGCGAGAGGAGCGTGCCCTCACCGATCGCCACGGCCGAGGCGGCCATGTCGTAGATGTTGGTGGTCTGGATGGCGCCATGGGTGATCGTCCAGGAGGGGCTCCAGAAAGAGGTTTCCTCGAGAAACGGCGTCTCCGCGGGGATACCGAGGAAGTCTCGCCGCTCCGAGCTGAAGGCATGCAATGCCGGTTCCGGGATGGCGGCGGTGACGGAACCGACCGTGTTCGTCAGGCCGAGCGGGCCGAGCACGCGCTCCCGCAAGAGGTCAGCCACCGGCCGGCCCGTCGCTCGCTCCAACGCGAGGCCGAGGATGACATAGTTGGCGTGGGCGTAGTCCCAATTCGCCCCCGGCGCAAACACACGCGGCTGGGAGAGGCTGATCGCGACCAACTCCTCCGGCGTCCACTGCCGGAATGGGTTGGCGTAGAAGTCCCGCTGGAATCCCTGGTCCGAGACATAGTCCTGGTAGCCGGCCGTCATGTTGAGGAGCATCCGCAGCGTGACCTGATCGGCGTCCGGCAGCTCCGGCATCCAGGTAGAGAGTGGGTCATCCAGCCGCAGCACACCATCATCGACGAGCGTCAGGACCAGCATGGCGACGTAGGAGATCGCCACCGCGCCGTTGCGGAAGTGCATATCGGTCGTCGCCGGGACGCCCGTCATCGACTCGCCAAACGCCGCGGTGACGATCTCCTTGCCATCCACCGTCACGCGGAGAATCACGGCGTTCAGGTGGTACTGCTCCATCACCTCGCGCGCGATCGCGAGGATCTGGGCAGCTTGGTCGCCCTGGGCGGTTTGGGAACCCTGCGCCGCCTGAACCTGTGTGGACGGTTCGGCCAGCGCCGCCTCGACGGGAAGCCGGGCGGCCGTCGCAGCCAGCGCCACGATCGCCACGACCGCGAGCACAAGCCGGCGGCGCCACCCGCGCACCACGTTGGAGCATCGGTGACTTTCCTCAACCATGATGCATGTCCCTCCCCGTCCAGCTTCCGAGATCACCGTTACCGGGTAAGTCCGGTCGCGTCTCGTGTGATATGACGGTCACCGCTCATGTCTGGATCACATCGCTCCAGCACGATCACCTCACGATGATTCGTGCGCAGAATCGGCCGGCGCCACCGGCCCCGGCGAAGGCGGCGACGAGGGCCACCTGCCACCGCTTACCGGCCGCCAACGCCGCCATAGCGTCGTTGGCGTTCTGCGTCATGGCTCTCCAGGCACGTTCAGGAGTGCACGCGGGCCGCGGCCTCACAATCCTCGTTGCATGATGATCTGGCCGGTCAGGACATCGGGTTGTTGCCGCGCCTCCGGCAGATTCACAGACAGCCAGCCCGTCAGCAGCCTGGCGATCGTCTCCAGGCCGGTCGTGTCCTCGCAGATACTGATCGAGACGAGGGCGCCGTCATCAGCAATAAAGGCCACGTGCGAGACAAAGCCCGGAACGTGACTCATCTCGGCGGTGAGCGACCGTCCCGACCGCATCAGTGCCTCGGTATCGGCCACGGCGCCCACATCGCGTCGGATCATCGCGTGCATGAGCAGGCACTCCCTCGGCGCATCCCTCCGTCGCCCGGCACACCTGCGGAGAGCCTAGGGGTCGATGGCCTGTTCGCCATCCAGATTTTCGGTAGACAGGCGCAGTATTTTTCGGAGTCTGCGCCTAAAGAGCAGGAGCCTGCTGTGTTGCCGTCAATCTGGGAAGTATCGGGGGCGCAGCCCCCGCCCGAGGGGGTTGGGGACCCGTTCTGTTCCCCAACTTCAATCAGCAGGCGCGGACGCCAGACCGTTGGCGATCGCCCAGTCGGCTACCTGCCAGCGGGAGTTCAAGCCCAGTTTGCCGCGGATGTTGCGGACGTGGACGCCCGCGGTGCTGACGGCGATGGTGAGCGCCTCGGCGATCTCCCGATCGCTGGCGCCCTGGGCCAGCAGCACCGCCACCTCCCGCTCCCGTTGGGTGAGTGGCTCGATCAGAGCGCCGGATGGAATGACCGCGGCAGCGGGCCGCGATTGGGGTCCGCCGAGGTTCATCGACTCAGCGATCGCCTGGTCCAGCGTCATGCTCCGGCCGTCAGCTTCGGCGGCTGCTCGTTCACCCTCGCCGAGCTGCGGACGGATGATCGCAAGGGTCGCGTTCAGCGTGTCTTGATTGACCGGCGGCAGCCTTGCGCCGAGCGTGTTCCGCAGCGTCTCGGCGGCGCCGAGCAACCGCGCTGCCCGCACCGGCCGGCCCAGCTTCGCCTCGACCCACGCCAGCGTGAGCAGACCGGAGAGCATGAATGCACGGTCACCGACCGCACGGAACCCGGCCAGGCTCTCTCGGAGCAGACCGGCGACGCGTTCGACCTCGCCGCTCATAACGAGGATCGACCCCAACATCGTGCCCACGATCCCGATAAAGCGCACGTCCCCAAGCGTCCGGTATTGCCCCAGGCTCTCCTCGATCAGACGGATAGCACGAGGAAAGTCACGATCATCGCTGGCGAGCATCCCCTGCATGAACACGGCCCAGGCGGCGCCCGGTTGGTCCCCCACCCCTTCGTGTAATGGCAGGCTCTGATCCAGCAACCGTGCCGCGTCCGCCACGGCACCCTGGCGGCGGCGGACCGTCCCCAGCCAGGTGAGCGCCTCTGCGATCGCTTGTCGATCATCGAGTTGACGCGCGAGCGCGCAGGCCGCATCGAGCCGCGCTGTTGCGGCTATCAGATCGGCCTGCCAAAATGCCAGCCTCCCGGCGGCGAGCAACGCCTGAAGCTGCAACGCCGCGGGCAGAGGCGAGGCCGCGTCCGGAACAGCGTCCAGCCAGCGCCGCCCCTCGCTCATGCCTCCGCTCACCTCCCAGAAGGGAGCCAGTGCTATAGCGAGGCGGGCAAGCGCAATGGCGTCGACGCGATCGAATGCCCGGTGCAGCGCGGCGCGAAAGTTGTCCTGTTCGCTTGCCAATCGCTGCAGCCACGCAACCTGATCCGGTCCGCGCAGCTCCGGCGCCGCCCGCTCTGCCAGCGCGAGGAAGTACGCCTCGTGCTGCGCCCGCGCATCGTCCGTCTCGCCCTGGGCGTCCAGGTGATGCTGCGCATACTGGCGCACCGGTTCTAGCAGCCGGTAGCGCGCGACCATCCCACCGTCCTCGACGCTCACGAGCGACTTGTCGATGAGGCGGGTGAGGAGGTCGAGACCTAACCCCCCGGCCCCCTTCCCTCGCAGGGAAGGGGGAGTCCTCTCGATCGGTGGTGGAGTGGGGATGGACATCCCACGAACTGACGAACTACTGCCACCCACGGTTGAATGAGGCTCCCCCCTTCCCTGCGAGAGAAGGGGGGCCGGGGGGGTTAGGTATTCCGCCGCTTCCAAATCAAATCCACCCGCGAAAACCGCCAGCCGGCGAAAGAAGCATTGCTCCGGAACGGTCAGCAGGTCGTAGCTCCAATCGAGCGTGGCCTGCAGCGTCTGCTGACGGGTAGGCGCCACCCGGCTCCCCCCGGAAAGGAGACGAAACACGTCGTCCAGGTGAGCGAGGATCTGATGGACGGAGAGCACCCGCACTCGCGCGGCCGCCAGTTCCAACGCCAGCGGGATCCCCTCCAGACGGATGCAGATCGTCGCCACAGCGCTCGCGTTGCCGGCCGTCAACTGAAAGTCGGACGCAACCGCCTGGGCACGCTCGACGAACAGACGGACGGCATCCGCTCGTTCAAGTTCCGCGCTCAAGGTTCCAGGTTCCAAGAACGGAGCGGGCTCACTTGGAACGTTGAGGGGCGGCGCCCGCCACTGCCGCTCTCCGGCGATCATGAGCGGTTCGCGGCTGGTGGCGAGGATGCACAGGTCCGGACAGGCCGAGAGCAGATGCTCGGCGGTTTCAGCGCAGGCGTCGAGCAGGTGCTCGCAATTGTCCAGCACCAGCAGGCAGCGGTGGTCGCCGAGGTGGCTGATCAACACGTCGAGCACAGGCGTCTCCGGCGTCTCCAGCACCCCCAGCGCGACGGCGATTGCCTGAGGAACCAGCGCGCCGCTGCCAATCGGTGCGAGCGCGACCCAGCACACATTCCCATCGAACGATGGGAGAACATCCGCGGCAAGCGCCTGGGCAAGGCGGGTCTTGCCGCTGCCGCCGACGCCGGTGATTGTCAGGAGGCGCACCGCCGGCGAGAGGAGCATCGCGCGGAGCGTCGCGAGGGCACCCGCGCGACCGATCAGCGACGTGCGTGCCGCCGGAATGCTCCGCGGTGGCGCGGTATCGTCGGGTGATGCTGCCTCACGCACGCCGGCGTACTCCTAGACGGATTGTACATGCGCGGCGGAGGTGGCCGGCCAATGGTTGTGACAGGACTCTCCCGGCGCCTCCCATGCTACAACCATACCCGCAAGCGATTTCGTCGATCGCGCCCATGATCGCCGCGTCGTCTTCGAAAACTTCTGTCACGTCCCCGGTACACTCGATCGGGCCGGCAGCGTCGACGAACCGGCGAAGGCGAGCCGCCTCGCGCGTTGCTCAGCTGGTCCGCGCCAGCACCTCGTCCAGCCAGTCGAAGACGCGCTGGCTGAAGAGCGAGGCCGCGCCGGCCTCGCCGTGCGCGCCGGCGCCCTCCACTTTCCTCCATGGGCCGCCGTGATTGGGTCTCACTGGTCGCTGCATCTGCGATACGCCGGCGTTGTATCGCGCACACCGGCAGGACGTACCGGTCTGTACGTGCCAACTGCTACAAGCCCTGGTAGGAAGCACGGCGTCACGCAGGTGGCAGCCGTGTGTGATTGGCGGGAGCAAGACGTTCAGAAACATGTTCGCCAGCGTCGGGGTGCCGACGGCTGATCGCCAACGATCCCCCTTGCCTTCCGTCGTTCTGTCCGGTAGGATGCGGAGTGTATTAGCACTCAATGTCACCGAGTGCTAACGGGGCGCCGGTGACGGGGTAGATAGCAACTTAGACATGGGAGGCAGGAAACCGTGGTAACAGCGGGCAAGTCCAAGGCTGCGACGAGCAAGGCCAGCACCAAGATCGTGCCGCTGGCGGACCGGCTGGTGGTGAAGAACGTCGAGCAGGAAGAGACGTTGGCGAGCGGTCTGGTGATCCCGGATACCGCTAAAGAGAAGCCGCAGCAGGCGGAAGTCGTCGCCGTCGGTCCCGGCCGCGTCGACGATAACGGCAAGCGCGTCGCGATGGAGATCAAGGTCGGCGACATCATCGTCTACGCCAAGTACTCCGGCAACGAGATCAAGGTTGACCAGGAAGAGTACCTGATCCTCGCGGAGAAGGATGTCCTCGCAAAGATTCAGAAGTAGTGAGCGGCAATCGGCAGTCGGCAATCGGCAATGGTGAGGACGAGACCCCATTGCCGATTGCCCATTGCCCATTGCCGCGAACGGAGTGAGCCAATGGCCAAGCAACTCGTATTTGACGAGGACGCGCGCCGTTCGTTGAAGAACGGGGTGGACGCCCTGGCCGATGCCGTGAAGATCACGCTCGGACCCAAGGGGCGCAACGTCGTGCTCGACAAGAAGTACGGCGCGCCGACGATTACCAATGATGGAGTGACGATCGCCAAGGAGATCGAGCTGAAAGACCCCTTCGAGAACATGGGGGCGCAGCTCGCCAAGGAGGTCGCCACCAAGACGAACGACGTCGCCGGTGACGGCACGACGACGGCGACGGTGCTCGCCCAAGCGATGGTGCGCGAAGGGATGAAGAACGTCGCCGCCGGCGCCAACCCGATGATCCTGCGCCGCGGTCTCGACAAGGGCGTGCGCGCCGTACTCGCCACGGTGCGCGACCAGGCGAGGCCGGTCAACGCCAAGGAGCAGATCGCCCAGGTGGCGTCGATCTCGGCGGCCGACCCGGAGATCGGCGAGATGATCGCCGATGTGATGGAGAAGGTCGGCAAGGACGGCGTGATCACGGTCGAGGAAGGCCGCGGCCTCAAGTTCGAGACGGAGTACGTCGAGGGCCTCCAGCTCGACCGCGGCTATGTCTCGCCGTACTTCGTCACGAACACGGAGCGGATGGAGGCGGAGCAGGACGAGCCGTACATCCTGATCACCGACAAGAAGATCTCCGCCGTCAACGAGATCCTGCCCGTGCTGGAGCGGGTGCTCCAGGTGACGAAGAACCTCGTCATCCTCTGCGACGACATGGACGGCGAGGCGCTCGCCACCCTCGTCGTGAACAAGCTGCGCGGCACGATCAACGTGCTCGTGGTGAAGGCGCCTTCCTTCGGCGACCGCCGCAAGGCGATGCTGGAAGATATCGCGATCCTCACCGGCGGCAACTTCATCACCGAAGACGTCGGCCGCAAGCTGGACCAGGTCGAGATCACCGACCTCGGCCGCGCCCGTCGGATCGTTTCGAGTAAGGACGACACGACGATCATTGAGGGCTACGGCTCCGATGAGGCGATCCAGGACCGGATCAAGCAGATCAAGGCGCAGGTGGACGATACCGCCTCCGACTTCGACCGCGAGAAGCTGCAGGAGCGGCTGGCGAAGCTGGCCGGCGGCGTCGCCGTGATCAAGGTCGGCGCTCCGACCGAGGTCGAGCTCAAGGAGAAGAAGCACCGCGTCGAGGATGCGCTCTCCGCCACCCGCGCGGCGGTGGAGGAGGGCATTGTCGCCGGCGGCGGCGTCGCCTTCATCCGCGCGTCGTCGGCGCTGGAGACGCTGCTGCCGGAACTGAACGGCGACGAGAAGACCGGCGCGACGCTGCTGCAGAAGTCGCTGGAGGAGCCGCTCCGGTTGATCGCGGAGAACGCCGGCCAGGAGGGGCAGGTCGTGATCGCGGCGGTGCGTAAGCTCGGCCCGGAGGAGGGCTACGATGCGCTCCGCAACGAATACGGCAACATGTTCGAAAAGGGGATCATAGACCCGGCGAAGGTGACGCGCTCCGCGCTGGAGAACGCCGCCTCGATCGCGGCCCTGGTGCTCACCACCGAATCATTGGTGACGGACATCCCCGAAGCCCCCGCACCAATGGCCGCCCCGCCGCCGGAGTACTAGGCGAGGTCTTAGATTTCAGGATTCAGGTTCAGGGTTACGCGCCGGTCAGTGCGACCGGCGCGTTTCCTTTTCGTGTCGACATCATGGGTCCAGCGCTTCGTTCAATCGTCTGAGTTCCGTCAGAAATGCACCAGGATCAAGGATCGGAATCGATTCGACACGTTCTAGATGCAGCAGGTCATCGTCGCGACTCACGAGGAAGTCGACGTGAGCACTGACTGCACAGTGCAGGTACTTTCGGTCGTTCTCATCACGGCAGGCGGGCGGGTCCCCTTCCGGTACAACAACCTCAGCCGTAGCGCAGAGTTCGTGAAGGACGTCGAGGTACTCGATCACAGACACGCCATGTCTGGCAAACAATCGGATCACTGACGGTCGTTGGCCAATCGTGACGTATTCATCGATGATGTCCGGGGACACCACCAATTGGATCCGGCCGGACGCAATGTTGCGCACGATGCGACCGCTCGCGCCATTCGGCGAGGCGATACCAGAGATCATGGAGTTTGCGTCGAGGCAGATTCGTGGCGTGGGCCGCACTCGCCGTCTCCGTCTGGCGCGTCTGCAGGCGAAGCAGGCGGCCGTCCCAAACCTTCAGCGAACGCATCCCTGACGGCCGCGAGCGCCTCCTTCTCGGAGACGTGCTTCATTCGCCGATGAATTGCCGCCAGCTTCGATTTGGTAGATCGCTGCGATTTCGTCCGATCGCTCATGGCTTACATCACTTGGAAGTGTTGCCGTATCCGCACCTGGCCGGCAAGATACAGCGGAATTCCCGCTTGCGTGTGCGCCGGACCCCTGAGCGCCCCACGTTGGGTGCATCACCAGTGTAGCAGCGTAGGCATCCGCGTATCGGCATCGTAGCGCTGATGCTCACCACCGAGTCCTTGGTGACCATCATCCCCGAGGCGCCCGCGCCGATGGCCGCCCCGCCACCGGAGTACTAGGCGAGGTAGTAGGGTTCAGGGATCAGGCAACGCGCCGGTCACATTGGCCGGCGCGTTGCTGTGCGGTGTGTACACGCGTGGTACTTTGCGGGTTTGCACTTTAGCGAGCGCAGTACACTTAAAGGGCGAACACCGTCAGGAGCACCGCGCGACAATGGATACCAGCCAACTCATCGAACGATACATTGAACTTGACCCGCATCGTCCAGGGTTGGGAGAAGCGCGGCTCAAGGATTCTGGCGTGCCGGTATGGGCACTTGTCGGGCACATGAACGCGGTTCACAGCCGAGTCGTCCGGGTTGCTGAGGATTACGATTTGCCGGTCGAGGCAGTCGAAGCAGCGATGGAGTACTATCGCCGTCACCAAGCTGCAATCGACGCCAGACTCGAGGCGAACGCGGCACACTTTGTGTAGCCGGCGATGGCGAACGTGTGTCTCGACAACGACATGGCCATCCGTGTCGCCGGAATGCTCCGGGCGGACGGTCATCAGGCGGTGACCACACGCGAACTCGGCCTCGCGCGAGCGAGTGATGCCGAATTGCTCCTCATTGCCGCACAGCGTAGTTGGGTATTCGTCACCCACAACGCAGACGACTTCACCCTACTAGACGACGGCTGGCGACGTTGGAGCGCAGCGTGGGGAGTCACCGCCCACCACGCCAGCATTTTGCTCTTACCACAGGCGACGCCGGCTGAACGTGTACGCGGACGGTTGGATCCCGTCGAACTTGCACAGCACCTGATTGATCTGCTCGACTCCGGGCACCCCAGTTCGAACGAGCTCTGGCAGTGGCAACGCGCAGCCGGCTGGGTGCGCCTGCGATGAATCGCATCTGAAATCGTCTACATTTCGCCACGCAAAGCACGACGTCGGTATCGACGGAGGCGAAGGTAACCGGATGAGAGCCAAGTCCGAGCCACGCAGAGCTGTGATATACAGCATCGACGAAGTCCCACCATTCACCACTGAAGCTGAGGAACAAGCATTTTGGGCGACGCATGAAGTGAGTGATGAACTGGCCGCACAGGCAGAGCCGTTGCCGGCAGATATCGTCGCATTGCTCGATCGCATTCGCGAGAACCGGAAGCAACGAAAGGCTGCGTCTGCCGCAGCGATCGATTCCGGCGAAGCATCATCGATCCGGCGAAGGTGACACGTTCGGTGCTGGAGAACGCCGCCTTGATCGCGGCGCTGGTGGTCACGCCTCGGCAAAGTCGCGCGACGGTAAGATGTCGGCGACGCGAACGCTGAAGCCTGGAAACACGTCTCCGCCGTCGAGCGTGTCATCCTCGCCGAATTGTCGAGGCGACCCCCACATGGACCAAACGAGCACCATCCGCGTGCGCGGGTCGATCAGCCACACCAGCCGCACACCGTACTCGAAATACAGCCGCACCTTCTCCATTGCATCGCTCATCCGATCGTCGGGAGACAGTATTTCCACGGCGAAGTCCGGAGCGCCACGAAATGGTTCGTCACCGCGAACGCCGCGGAGCCGCTCGCGGAGCACGAGCGCGAAGTCGGGGAGCCGTGCCAGTTCGTGTCCAGGCGTACCGAAGATGCAGCACCACTCCGTGCCACCGTCCGCAATCGGGTGCTCGCGCAGGAAGAGCGTAAAGACGAAGGACAGCAGCCGTTGGATGATCGTGTGATCGGTGGTGGGCATCGACTTCTGCACGACCTCCCCGGCGATGTACTCACTGCCCGGCTTCGTCTCCGGAAGAGCAAGGAACTCTTCGAGGGTCAATTTGGTACCGGTAGACATACGCGTTGTCCTTGTGAGCGTGACGCCTGACGAGGCCAACAGTCGCCTCTCACCTCATCATAGCCGCAGCGATGGAGGTTCGCGCGAGAATCGTGGTCGCCAATCATCCCCTGCCCTTGTCCGTTCCTTTCCCGACACGTAGGGTCGTTGGAACGATGACAGGGATATCGGGAGATGAACACGCCGCTTGCCGAACATGCTTCGATATAACCACTGGGCGACGCGCACGCTGATCGAGGCGTGCCGCCCACTATCTGACGCGGATCTGGATGCGCGGATGCCCGGCGTCTCCGGGTCCGTTCGGGTATTACTCACGCACATCGTCGGCGCACAACAGACGTTCGTGCTGCGGACGCAGGGGCGCCAGCACGAGGGCGAGCTCAGCCGCGCGAGTGTATGGCCGGGGTTCGATGCGCTGCTCGACCTTGCCACCAGCTCCGGCGAGG
The DNA here is from genome assembly GCA_050184225.1 of Dehalococcoidia bacterium. Lineage (GTDB taxonomy): Bacteria > Chloroflexota > Dehalococcoidia > CAUJGQ01 > CAUJGQ01 > JBFXAN01. The sequence goes on from JBFXAN010000036.1 coordinate 37,167, forward strand.
AACTGATCACGATCGCCGAAGGGCTGAATACCGACCGCGACGTGGACCTGCCATACTTTGGCAAGGTATATCAGTTCCCAGCGAGCTTCTTCCTCGTTCACGCAATGGCGCATGGTGTCGAGCACCGCACCGAGATCAAGGTGGCGCTGGACCAGCGAGGGATCGAGACGCCGGACCTTGATGGCTGGCCGTATGCCACAGCCGCCGGTTATGGCCGCGAGGTATAGGGTGGTTCGTGACCGGCAATCCGGGTAACGCGCATGCACGCCGTATGATGAAGGCAGGATGCGGTGCTGTGTGTGGGGCAATGTTTGAGGCGATCTCTCGCGGCGGCGCACGCACGGCGTATGGCCGGCTGGACCTCTTCGAGCGGGCGGAGGTCGACCACATCATTCGGCAGATTGAGCGTGCTCCATATGTTGACGATGCGCATCGGATGATGGTGGCAGTGCCGCCGCTGGTGCTGAGCGCCTTTGACAATGGGACATGGCAGATCACGTACCGTATTGTCGAGCCATTCATCGAGATCTACAGCATCAAACGCATCGATTCGCCCGCGCAGTGGTGACGGTTGCTTCATGATCAAGGCCCTCATTTATGACATCGGCGGCACACTCCTTTACCCGAAGCCGCCGCTCGAAGAACTCTGCGCCTATGCCGAGGAGGTCAGCGGGTTGCACCTGCCACACGAGGCGTTCGGCAAGGCGCTGCCCTACCTGCGCCACTTCATGGGTGAGCGCGACCAGCCGGCCGGCAGACTCTGGGGCAGTGACGCGATGCTGCGGGAGGCATGGGCGGAGTACTACACCCACGCGATGCAGGCGATCGGCGTCGATGCGCCGCACGAGCGGATGATGGAAGCCGGCCGGATCATGTCCGACTGGTACACCCATCCAGACCGGTGGGCGATGTACGACGACGTGCCGCCGGTGCTGGAGGAAGCACGTCGACGGCGGCTGATCCAGGGCGTGATCTCGGATTGGGGAACAGACCTGGTCGATATTCTGCACGGCCTGGAGATCTCGCCGCTGATGGCGTTCGTCGTCGCCTCGGGCACGGTCGGATTCGGCAAACCCTCGGCCGAGATCTTCCGCGCCGCGCTCGACCGTGCCGGCGTGGAGCCGCACGAGGCGCTCTACATCGGCGACACCTATACGCTCGACGTGCTCGGCGCGCGTGGCGCCGGCATGGCTGCCGCGCTGATCGACCGCGATGGCGTCAGCCCACTGCTGGACTGCCCGGTGCTCCGCCACCTGGGCGAGTTGTTCCTGTTGCTCGACGACGAAAAGCACACGCATGGGCACAATGCGTCGAGCCGCTGAGCGAGCGCGATATAGTGTGATCGTGACCAGTTCAAGGGAGGGCGATGATGGTCGACATTCTTGCGACACCGACCGTAGTGCGGTACCGCTTCACCGTTGAAGACTATCATCGCATGGGCGAGGCCGGCATTTTAGATGAGGACGATCGTGTCGAGCTGATCGAAGGAGAGATCCTGTACATGTCGCCAATTGGAGGGAAGCATGCCGCTTGCGTCAATGAGTCCGCACGATTGCTCATCGTGCGGCTGAATGATCGAGCGGTTGTGAGTATCCAGAATCCCGTCCGATTGTCTGCAAGGTCCGAACCGGAACCGGATCTCATGTTGCTGCGGCCACGTGCTGACCGCTATCGGGAGGGCCTTCCTGTACCAGAGGACGTCCTGCTCATCATCGAAGTGGCGGATAGCACGCTGCATTTCGATCGCGGCACCAAGCTGCCGCTCTATGCCGCGGCCGGCATTCCCGAGGTCTGGATCGTGGACCTCGAACGGCGGCGGGTGCTGGTCCACCGGCAGCCGGACGGCGATCTGTTTCGTGAGGCGTTCGTGATCGATCAGGGCTCGCTCTCACCAAGCGCGTTTCCAGACGTTGCCCTTCGAGTAGACGAAATCTTCGGCAAGCCTCGCTGAGCCGGCCGGACCTGTTGCTGCGAGACGCTACAACGCCAGCAGCGGCTGAAAGCGCTTGGGCGAGCGGTAGGGGCCGACGATCGCGACGTTGAGCACGTCCGTGCGGAATAGATCATTCGCCACTCGCTGAATATCGTCGGCGGTGACCGCCTCCACCTGCTCGACGACGTCATCCACGGTGCGGACCTCGCCCGTGAGCAACTCCTGCACACCAACCCACCCAGACACGCTACGCGTGTCCTCCATGCGCAGGAGCAGGCGACCCTTGGTCAATTCCTTCGCTTTTCGCACCTCAGCTTCGGGAATGCCCTGCTTGGTCAGTTGCAGTTGCTCCAAGATCGCCGCCAGCGCCTCCTCGACGCGGGAGGGCTCGACACCGGCGTAGACGGAGAAGGCGCCGGTGTCGAGATAGTGACTGGTATAGGAGTGAATGTCGTAACAGAGGGAACGGCGCTCGCGCAGCTCCATGAAGAGGCGGCAGCTCATCCCCTCGCCGAGGATCGCGGAGAGCAGATCGACGGCGTAGCGATCCGGGTCTTGGTTGGAAACGCCGCGTACGGCAAGAGAGACGTGCGCCTGCTCGGTCTTCTTATAGCGCGTGCGAACGCGCGGCGCCCGCTGGCCATCGACGGCGGGCGACCAACCACCCGGCTCGCCCGATTGCCAGTCGGATGCCAATGCGTCGACCGCATAGAGCACCTGATCCGGTTCGACCGCACCGGCCACGCTGAGGATCACGTTATTGGGAACGTACTGGCGACGGAAGTATTCCTGGATCGCGATCGGGGAGAGACTGTTGACACTCGCTTCTGTGCCAGCCACATCCCAGCCGAGCGGCTGATCGGGCCACATGATCTCGTCCAGCAGGACATCCGCCTGTTGGGCCGGGGAGTCCTTCACCGTCGCCAGTTCCTCGATGACAACGCGGCGCTCCTTCTCGATCTCCTCGGTCTCCATCCGGGGAAAGCGGAGCATATCGACGAGCAGATCGAGCGCGATCGGGAAGTGCGGTGCGGCAACCTTGGCGTAGTAGACGGTGAGCTCGCGATCGGTGCCGGCGTTGAGCACCCCACCGACGGCGTCGACGGTTTCCGATATCTCCTGCGACGTGGGCCGGCGTTCGGTGCCCTTGAAAAGCATGTGCTCGAGAAAATGGGAGAGGCCGGAGATCTCCTCCGTCTCGTAGCGTGACCCGGCTCCCACATAAAAGCTGACGGCGACTGAGCGCGTGTGCGGCATCGGCGCAGTGAGCACACGCAGGCCGTTGGCCAGGGTCGTGCGTTCGTACAAGAGGGGCTCCTCGCGTTCTCGCAGCAGGATGGATCGAGCATAGGAAGGGGACTATGTACGGTCAAACGAAGACCTACCCCCCGGCCCCCTTCCCTCGCAGGGAAGGGGGTGCCTCATTCTACCGAGGGTGCCAGTCGCTCGTTGGGCGACACCGACGATCCTCGTTCCACCACGGTAAACCAGGACTCCCCCTTCCCTGCGAGGGAAGGGGGCCGGGGGGTTAGGTACATTCGCGTCACAGCAACGGCTCGATGCGCTCCCAGATGCGCGTGGTGATGATCGCTGGTGGCTGGGTCGCATCGAGCACGAGAAAGCGGTTCGGTTCGGCGGCGGCCAGGGTGAGGAAGCCGTTGCGGACGCGCTGATGGAATTCCTGTGTCTCGCGCTCGAAGAGATCGGCGGACAGCGTGTGGCCGAGGTCGCCATATCGACGAGCCAGACCGCGTTCGACGGGCAGGTCGAGCAGGACGGTGAGATCCGGCGTCAGGCCATTGGTCGCAAGTTCGATCGATTGGCTGATCCGAACCAACGACATGCCACGGGCGTATCCCTGATAGGCGATCGTGGAGTCGGTGAAGCGGTCGCAGATGACGACGATGCCCTGATCCAGGGACGGGCGAATCAGTTCATCGACGTGCTGGGCGCGGGCAGCGGCAAAGATCAGCAGTTCGGCGGTATCGTCCAGACGAAACGGCTCAGCCCCTTCAGCGATGCTGTGACGGAGGACAATGGATCGGGCAACCTCGCCAAACGGGGTGCCGCCCGGCTCACGCGTGAGGAGGACGGGGCGCCTGGCTCCCTTCACTCGCTCGGCGATCGCATGCGCCTGGGTCGATTTGCCGGCGCCTTCGCCGCCTTCGAGGGTGATGAACACCGACCTAACCCCCCGGCCCCCTTCCCTCGCAGGGAAGGGGGTGCACGCATCAACCAAAGTCTGACGGTATCTCGTAAGGCAGCAGCAAGATCATCCCAGCTCAACCCTCGCGAGTACATACTCCCCCTTCCCTGCGAGGGAAGGGGGCCGGGGGGTTAGGTATCGGTGAACCACTCCACCCCCTCACGCGCGATCTCCGGTGGTGTGCGGTGCGGGCCGTCAAATTCTTCGTAGGTGACATCGTATCCGGCGCGGCGGAGTTGGGGAACGAAAAGTCGGCTGCAATGGTTGATCGGGAGCACCTGGTCCTGGCGGCCATGTGAGACGAAGATGCGGGGACTGCCTTCCTGTCCCGGTGGGGCAATGAAGCCGGGAGAGAAGGCGAGGATGTGCGTGAACAGGTCGCCGTTGGCGATGCCGATCGAGAGCGCGTAGGAGGCGCCATCGGAGAAGCCCTCGGCGGCGATGCGGGTGCTGTCGATCACGTAGCGGGCGAATGTTTCCGTCAGCGCCGCGTCGATGAAGGCGATATCGGGACCGAAGCCGCCGGTAAGGACATCCCAGGTGCGGAGCCGGGAATCCGGGGCGAGCAGGATCAGGCCGAACTCATCTGCCAGCTGCATCAACGACGCGACCGTCCGCTGACCGTTGCCGGTGGCGCCATGCAGCATCAGGACCAACGGGGCGGGATACGCGGGATCATAGCCCGCGGGGACATAGCGAACACCGTCCCGCTCGGCGCCCAGGCCGAGGGAGTGCAGACCCGACAGGACCGGCTCCGTCAGGTGTTGCTGTGGCCGGGCGTTGAACCGCCCCTGACCGTGGGCGATCGCGTCGAGGTCGAACGGCTCGTGGTCGGGCATACGTGGATATGATGCGCGAAACCAAAGGTGTGAGGCGAGCGGGCGATCACGCTATTCTGTGCGTATGGACGTTCGGGATGCGATGACGGCTGCGCCGACGACGGTGCCGCCAAACGCGACCGTCGAAGAGGCGACGGCAGTCATGCGGCACGGTCGCTTTCGCCATCTGCCCGTGGTATCAGATGGCGTGCTGGTCGGCGTCGTCAGCGAGCGCGACCTGCACGCGGGCGATCATATCGTTCCGGACGAACTGCATCGGGGACGGCCGGTGCGGTCGACGATGGTGCACGACGTGATCACGATCGGCCCGGACGACCCGGTGGAACAGGCAGCGCGGTTGATGCTGGAGAACAAGGTCGGCTGTCTCCCGGTGATGGAAGACGGACGGCTGACCGGCATCATCACCGAGGCCGATATCTTTCGCGCGTTCGTCCAGGTGCTCGGCGTGATGGAGCCGGGGACGCGCATTCAGATCCGCTCCGCCGATCTGGTCAGCGCCCTCGACCAGATCGCGGCAGTGGCGCGGAGGCAGCAGGTGCGGGTGATTTCGGTGGTGTCGGACCCGGCGACGGTGGGCCGGAGCGCAGGCCTGGTGGTGCGCTTTGGCACAATGATGATCGCCCCGCTTGTGGCGGCGCTGCGTGCCGCCGGCCTCGATGTCGTCGAGCCGGAGCCGGGACTGACCGGGACGGCGCCGTGAGTTCCCACGCGACCGTCGATGAGTCCTGCCGCGGTGTCTTTCTTTATAGTCCCCGCTATCTCGACTACGACCTCGGACCCGGCCACCCGATGCGGCCGCAGCGACTGAAAGCGCTCCGCGAACTGCTCGACGGGTTGCGCCTGCTGGACGGTCCGACGGCATGCTCGCGAGAGCCGGCGCCCGCCACCGACGCCGATCTGCGCTTAGCACACTCGGAGCAATACATCGGCGCCGTCCGGGCGCTGAGCAACGGAGCAATGACTATTGATCCGGAATCGATCGGGCTTGGTCCGGGAGATACACCCGCGTTTCTCGGCATGCACGACACCACCGCGGCGATGGTGGGCGGCACCTTGGCAGCAGCGCGGATGGTGCTGGCGGGGGAGTTCGATCATGCCTTCAATCCCGGCGGCGGTCTGCACCATGCCATGCGGGAGCGGGCGTCCGGATTTTGTGTGTATAACGATCTGGTCGTTGCGATTGCGGACGCGGTGATGCAGCACGGTATCCGGGTGATGTACATCGACCTGGATGTCCACCACGGCGACGGTGTGCAGGCGGCGTTCTACGACGATCCGCGCGTGTTGACCGTCTCGTTCCATGAGACGGGACGGTATCTCTTTCCGGGAACGGGCGCCGTCCCGGAGGTGGGGTCCGGCGCCGGGATCGGCTACTGCGTCAACGTGCCGTTGGCGCCGTTCACCGAAGATGACTCTTGGTTGGACGCCGTGACATCACTGCTGCCGCCGCTGGCCGAGCGCTTCCAACCGGACTTGATCGTCAGCCAGCACGGCTGTGATGGGCATGTATGGGACGGTCAGTCCCACCTGCTCCTGACGATGCGGGCATTCCATGCGTCGGCGCGGCTGATTCATCAGCTGGCCCATCAGCATTGTCGTGGCCGCTGGGTCGCGACGGGCGGCGGCGGCTACGATCCGATCCGGGTGGTGCCACGCGCGTGGGCAGCGGTCTGGAGCGAGATGGTGCGCGGCCGCGTCTCCTCACGGCTGCCGGCGGACTGGCGACGGCGGTGGCAGCCGGAAGCAGCGTCGCCGTTTCCGGATCGGATGTCCGACCCACCGGCGATCGTGCGTGCGATCCCGCGGAAGCCGCAGATCGAGGAGGAGAACCGGGCGACGGTGGCGCGCGTGCGCGATCAGGCGCTGTCGTCGCGGCTGAAGCAGGCGTACCGGCCGGCCGGTGTGTGGACTCCACGGGCGGTGGCCGAGTTTCCGGCGGGCCGCACCGAACATCTGACGGTGAACGGTCGGCCGGTGATCGTGCGGGAGCGCGTGCCGCCATCCGTGTTGCGGCGGCTGCGGGTGGCCGAGGACATGCACGCCTTCACCCGGAGCGCGCAACGAGAGGCGCATCTGCTCCGGCAGCTGGCGGCGCGGCCCGACGCCAACCTGATCGTGGCGTTCACACCTGAGGGCGAGGTTGTGGCCGAGGTGACGCTGGCGCCATGCGAGGGCCGGTGGAGCGACCTGGAAGGCTGCTACGAGCTGGCGATCCAGGTCGCCCGCTCCTGGCGGCACGGCGGCCTCGGCGAGACGTTGCTCCGCTTCGCGATGGAGCCATCGTATACGGAACGCCTGATCATCATCGCGATGGGCATCGCCTGGCATTGGGATCTAGAGGCGATGGCGATGACGCCGAAGACCTACCGGGAGATGCTCATGCGGGCATTCAAACCGGCCGGGTTCGAGCCGTATACCACCGACGATCCGGAGATCCTCGCGGCGGAGGGGAATGTGCTGGTCGCGCGGATCGGCAAACATGTTCCGATGGAACTTGAAGATGCGTTCCATCAGCGACTGACGCGACAGCAGTCGTGGTTCGGGTTCTGATCAAGCGCGCCGACAGACCAGATCTACGACTGCATCGAGGCCGTCACAGCAGTATCGCGCCCGCTGGTCGTGCGTCCGGACGAGAACGGCGTCGAGTCCGGACGCCTCTGCTCCAAGGATGTCGGCGACGTAGCTGTCTCCGACCATCCATGCCGTACGTGCCGGTTCTGTAGCTTGGATTGCGGCCTGGAAGATAGCAGGGTGGGGCTTCTCAAACCCGACCACGGCAGACGTGAAGATGTGATCGAAGAACTCAGCCAAACCCAGTGCGGCAACCAGGTCGGGTAGTTCGGGGACGTGGTTCGAGATGATGGAATGGCGCCACGCCCGATCGCGCAGTGCCGCCAGCGCCGGACGGACATCGTCATAGACAATCCAGCCGGCCACGCCAAGGTATCGATGTCGTGTCCGATGCGCGGCGTCGGAGGCCATCTGGGCTGCAACTCCGAGGCTGATGCAGGCGCTGGCCAGCAGTTGTTCAACCGGCACCCACCAGCGGTCAGGCGTGGAGTGTTCTGGATGCCCGATGTCGGGCGTATGCCAGGGAAAGCCCTGACTCAGCAGCGGCACGAGATCGCTTCTGGTGATCGAGCAGGTCGGTAGACATTCGAGGAGTGATGCCGCCAGCGTGCCGCTCCAGCCGTCGGGCCGATGCGCAAGCGTCCCGTCAAAGTCCCAGAAGATGACGCCGGGCGTGAGGGTCTGGTTGTTCATCTCAGGGGGCCGACCGCGATCCGGGCGGCTCCCAGCTGACGATGCCGATAAATGGTCGAGCGGCGGGCATCGCGATCCCATCTGCCTGGCCCCACCGCTCTTGCATCAGCGTCCGCATCTGCCCGTCTTTGGCCGAATCGGGGGTAAGCCAGAGCATGCGCCGGGCCATCTCGTAGGCCTCATCGGGCGGGGTCAGCTCCACGGTACTCCCGGTGCCAACGGTATGGACTTCGTAGCGGCGTCCCCGCGCCCCGAGCAGGGCGACGAACTCGCGCAGGGCGGGAAGCGTCTGGAGCGGCTCGCCGTGGACCGCCTCGAACAGCGGCGCGAGCGAGGCGCCGCGGGCCGCCTGGCCGAAAACGGCGATACACAGCCGTCGCGTGTAGCGCTCCATCGCATCGAGGAACGGAGCGATCTCGCGGATGTCATAGAGGCTGTGCGCCGCCAGCGAGACATCGCCGCTTTCGCTCCACGATGCGACCGGCCAGCGCAGGTCATGGATTTCGATGTTGGAGACGCCCGCGTCGGCGGCAGCGCTCGCCAGCGTGTCGCGCATCGACGCAGACGGCTCGACCGCGATCACACGCGCCACCCGCCTGGCGAGCGGAACGGCGAAGCGCCCACCGCCCGCGCCGATGTCGAGCCAGGTGTCCGTCGGTTGGGTGAAGGTTTCGAGGACCGGCAGTTCGAGCGACGGCAACTGTCCGGGTCGAAATCGCGCCGCCATTGCCGCGTAGTGGTCGGCCGCCGGCTCCGGCTCGCGGACGCGGGCGACCTGCGCCGCGTCCGCGTCGATCAACGCGGCCCAATCCGCCAGCGCCTGGGCGTCTGTGGGTCGAAGGACGGAGGACGGGGCAACCATGTCTCGATTGTAGGGACGCCCTGATGCCGCGGCAAGTTCGACCGGACGATTCAGCCGGCGCCGTGCATCCACGCTCATTTTTCGATGGTGTGAGCGTGGATGCACGGC